>DASWJX010000331.1:0-7881 GCA_036396915.1 Geopsychrobacteraceae bacterium
AACCAGCTAACTTATCTTGTTTGACCCGTTGATACGCCATGACTCAGGAGGAAGGAAACTGACTTTGAGTCCGAACGGTGAGGCAATCTTTTCCAGAGTCGCCAAGGTCGGGTTTCCTACGCCATTCTCGAACTCAGAGAGAATGCGCGGCGAGATGCCGGCGATCTTCCTGGCGTAATCTTTTTGCGTCATGCCAAGGATTTTACGCATTTGGCAGGTTGCCTCTCTTATCCCTATCTCACCGGTGGCAAGGCTTCGGTAGAGAGTCTCTTTCATCTCAGTCATTTCATTGTTATTTGGTCGCTTCATCCGGTGCTCCCTGACAGAGGGTTAGGGCCTGGCACGTTCCAGCCCTTCGGCGACGTCATTGATCCACCTTGCGAGTCGTTCAATGATCTCGTCAGCAACGTGACAATCCCGCATAATGTCCGGCAGGGCCCTGACCTTCTCGCTCAGGGAGCTGAGCCAGGTTCTGGTTGCCAACGGATCAAGGGCATAGTCAAGCTTTTCGCAAATGGCGGCCCATTCCGGTTGGCTGCCGGGACGCTCGTTGTCCCATCGACTGACGCGGTTGATCCCTTCCGGGTCAAGAAACATCGGAGCGAAGTCAAAGAGAGGAGAGAGGGCAATGTTGCCCGGCATCCTTAATATAGCGGTGTTGCGACCGTGATTATCGGTGTTGCGCAGTGCCAGATTTAAAACATCGCGCAGCAGGTATTCGCGAAGTTCCGTGGCTGGCTCGGTTGCGAACTTAGCGAGGGCCTGGCAATAGACATCATGAGGTACGGAAGCGCCAAACCCCGGAATGTTGGCCAACGCATACAGGCTGTGCATGCCATGACGAACGACCTCTCCATTCTCGATCAGGCGATCAAAGCGTGGAACAAAGAGGGTTTCGTTTTGATATTCAAGTGGCTCGCCGGTCCGAATGCCAAACCGGCGGGCGACTTCCAGGTAGGGGGCTTCATTTTTCAAAATCTGCTGATTGCGTTCGTCGCTTCGTTTCCCCCTGGGAAATTTGACCAGCCAGAACTTGCTGATTTGATCGTCCGCTAGAGCCCCTTCGGCATGAAACAGTCCCGCCATATCTTCAATGAGGAGATATTTGGGAGCTTCGCCCTGGACGCTGGATCCGCCTGCGACATGTGCTCCACGTTCTGCTGCGTATTCGAGGAAATTTTCACGTTGCTCCAGAACATCAATGCGAGGGAATCCGATCTTGAACTGATCAGGAGGAGGGGGAAGTACCGCTTCGGCAATGCGGAGATGTCCCGGTGGATTACCTGCTCCCTTGATAAGCAAATGCCAGTCTACCTGAAGACCGTCTTTAGCAATCTGCATACGCCTGAGCCAGGCGCGCCGCCCTGCGCCGGAGGGCAGCAGGTCGATCAAAAATGGGGGCCAGGAATTGAAGCGGTAGAGTTCAAAACCAACGGACAGCCCCGGGACGAGTTCCGCATTGGGGTTGCCGAAGTTGTCAACGGCATAATCGACGTCGTATTCCAGGCGGCATACTCCCTCGGTCCCCCTTTCAAGAGCCGTGGGGTAGGGTTCAAATGTCGCGGCAGTCTGCCAGCGCCCATCAAGATATATTTCGATATGACAAGTCATTTTGGTTCACAATAGTGGTCTGAAAAGACATCTTCCTGGATATTTTATTCACTTTAGTGGTTATTTCTCTCCAGCGAGATTGAGGATCATATCTCATATTATTCACTATAATGATCTGTTTTCGCTAAAATCACAAGAAATTATTCACTTTAGTGGCTTGGGGAACCATATAGAAAAAGGGCCTGCAGATTCACGTCTGCAGGCCTTTTTCTTTCAATCCGTTAGCGCAGGGTAGCGTGCGAACTCGATGTCCAGGCTACCAGGGCCAGCATGCAGACAGGTAGCGACCGCCCATGTCCTGACGGTAGCCCGCCCCCCTGTGGCGGCCAGGTGCTGGAGTGTCTCTCTGGTAGTGGTGGCCGCAGCCACGGTAGACACCAGCAAAGCGGGGGCCATAAGCGTCGGGCAGGACCTTGCCGGCTTCAGCGTCGGCTTGAGCGAGCACTGCGCCGTAGCGGCGCTCAAGGTTGGACAGTTCCGCTTCCAGTTCGTTTAACGTCCCAACAGTCGTGTTCTCGTTGGCACGTGCAGCTTTATTGGCACGGGATTTCTCAGCGAGATCTTCTTGAAGCGTTGCAAGCTGCTGCGCATATTTAGCGTTGACGGCAGCGAGCTGCTGCCCTTGTTCCCCGCTCAGGTTGGCCCGGCTAGCGAAACCGCGCGGGCCATAACCGCCGCCACAGGCCAGGCTTAGCGAGGCAAAAACAAACAGGCCAAGGATAGTGATGGCCCCCGTCATCAGATTCATCTTCAGCATATCTCGACCCCTTTTTCCGCGCCGGTTGTCTTTACCTGCTGGTTCTCGTTACAGTAAGGGCAGTATGCCCAGTCCTGCTCGATAATCCGGCTGCAGTTCGGGCAGTTGTGCTTGAGGGTTTCGCCGCACTGGGGGCACCGAAAGTAACTTGCCAGAATACCGTTTGAGCACTTCGGGCAGCTCGCCGCCGGTGCCGCTGGCTGCGGTTGCCGGTGGAACAGCAACCAGGCCAGCACCGCAAGCAGGATCAGCATGAAAAATCCCGGCAGAAACCATCCGCCCGCATGCCATCCGCTCCAACCATAACCCGGACCACAGAACATCGCGGTTACCCCTCATATCCGGGGTGACCGCACCCCTGATAATGGCTGTGCTGGTGGCCGGGATTCTGGCTATGGTGATGATGACCGCCTCCGCAGCCCCAATAGTAGCCACAGCCCGTCAAGAGAAAGGCGACGCCGACCATGATGATCGGCAACAGGGTTTTTTTAAGCATGATGCTCTCCTTTTTGTGAAATCTGAAAAACTAAGAAGAGAGCAAGGCCGGTGCCACTTTTGTAACATGCTGAAAAGATAGAGAATTAATTTTCGAGATGGAGACGACCGGAAAAATATTTACCGGTTGCGCTGGAAGGAAACGGCCTGATTGTCAAAAATTTTGACAGGCCCGGCCATCATGGCTAGAGGAGTTTGTAGTCCCTGAGCTTGTTGTGCAAGGTCTGGCGGGTGACACCGAGAATCTCCGCGGTCCGGGTTCGGTTGTTGTCCGTTTGCCGCAGGGTCGAGAGGATCAGTTCTTTTTCCATGTTCTTGAGGGTCGTGCCCGGCCGGACGGCAAACGGTCGCGGTGCATCGTTGGCGTAATGCTGGCGGACCTGAACCGGAAGCTGGGGCAGTGCAATCTGTTCATCGAGGCTGAGCACCACCGCCCGTTCAATGGCATTTTCCAGCTCGCGGATGTTGCCCGGCCACGCATAGGCCATCAAGGCTTCCAGGGCTTCGGTCCGAAACGAGCGAATGTCTTTGCGATTTTTCTCGGCATAGCGTTTGAGAAAATGCTCCGCCAGGGCCGGGATGTCCATCGGCCGTTCGCGCAGCGGCGGAAGGTGCAGAGGAACGACGCTCAGTCGATAATAGAGATCCTGACGGAAGCGCCCTTCATCAACCATCTGCTTGAGGTGCTGGTGGGTAGCCGCAATCAGGCGAACGTCAACCTTGATCGTCTGCGTGCCTCCCAGTCGCTCAAATTCACCTTCCTGCAAGACCCGCAGGATTTTGGCCTGGGTGGTGGGCGACATGTCGCCGATCTCATCAAGCAGCAAGGTCCCTTTGTCGGCCAGCTCAAAGCGCCCTTTGCGCTGTTCCGCCGCACCGGTAAAGGCACCTTTGTCGTGGCCGAACAGTTCGCTCTCCAGCAGGTTCTCATGCAGCGCGGCACAGTTGACTTTGATAAATGGCGCCTTGTTGCGCAAGCTGTTGTGATGAACGGCCCCGGCGACCAGCTCCTTGCCGGTGCCCGATTCGCCGCTTATCAGCACCGTCGCATCCGAGGGCGCAACCAGGGCGAGGGTTGCGGCCAATTCCTGCAGGGCCTGGCTGCTGCCGATCAGGTTGCCAAGGTCGATGCCGGATCGATCGTTTTTTCCTGGAGACGGGTTCTCGTTTTGCAATCGATTGATTTCAAGCGCACGTTCGACCGTGAGCAGCAGACTCTCGGCATCCACCGGCTTGGTGATATAGTCGAAGGCGCCCTTTTTCATGGACTCAACAGCCGTTTCGATCGAAGAGAAGGCGGTGATGATGACCACGGGCAGTCGGGGTTTGCTTGCGTGGATGGCGGCCAGCGCCTCCATGCCGCCCATGCGTTCCATCTTCAGATCGAGCAGTATCAGGTCGAAGTGTCTCGCTTGCGCCAGGTGCACAGCGACATCACCGTCATCCGCTTCGCTGATGTCATAGCCCGCGGTTCCGAGATGAGCCTTCAGCATGCTCCGGTGGGCCTTGTCGTCATCAACCAGCAAGATGCGACAATCAGACGTTTTCATGGGTTCCCCCGTTTCTTGGCAGACTCAGCGTGATGCAGGTCCCCTGGCCGGCTTCGCTCTCCACCCGGATCTGTCCTTTGTGCTGTTCGACAATCTGCTGGACTACGGCAAGTCCAAGCCCGGTGCCCTCTTTTCTGGTCGTGTAGAACGGATCAAAGATTTTCGACTGTTCCTCGGGCGCCAGGCCCTGGCCGGAATCGCGCACCTGAAGCAGGACCCGGTCCTGCCGGGTTTCGGCGCAAATGGTAATGTGACCACCCTGCGGGGTTGCCGCAAGACTGTTCTGCAGCAGGTTCAGCAAGACCTGCTGCAACAGGTCCGCATCGGCAGGCAGTGGCAGGGTTGCCGCGGGCAGCTCCAGATGGAGCCTGATCCGTTGCGTGTCCGCATCGGCCCGGATTAAGGCGGCGGCACGGTTTACCAAGCTGCAGAGATCGATCATTTTCAGCTCCGGCTCGCGCGACCTGGAAAACTGCAGTAACGCGGAAACCGTTCTATTGAGGCGATCGACTTCGCCGATCATCAACTCGGCGTATGCGCGGACGTTACGGTCTTTTGAGTCGGTGCGAGAAAAATATTGCGCGAATCCTCTCAGGGTGCCGAGCGGGTTGCGAACCTCATGGGCGATCCCGGCCGCCATGCGACCGAGGGCCGCGTGACGACGGGACCGTTCGACGGCTTCTTCCATGGCACGGATTTCCCGTTGATCGCGCAGGATCAGCACCATGCCCCGCAACGCTCCGTTGCGATCGCGCAAGTGCGAACCGCTGACTTTGAGAGGGATGGACACCTTGTCACGGCGCAGGCATTCCATCGGCTGATCGATGAACTCCCGGCCTTCCTGCAGCAGCGGCGCCAGCGGACAGTCGTGCGGAGCCGTCAATTGGCGCAGGGTTTTGCCGACCATCTCTTGCTCCGGGACCCCGAAATACTCCAGCGCATGGGTGTTGGCCGAGACGATCTTGCGCTCGTTGTCGATGGTCAGCAGGCCGGCCGGCATGCTGCGAATGACATTGTCGGTGTAAAGCTCCATGTTCTCCAGGGCGGATTTGGCGACCTGCGATTTATGCGACAGGAAGAGACCGTAGAGTCCGCCCGAGCCGATCAGCAGCAAGGTCCCCAGCAAAATCAGACTCTGCTTGATGTCTTCATGCCGCGCCGCCGCGAAATCGGTGGTGTAAAGCCCCAGGTAGATGGCCAGTCGCGTTTCGGGCTCTTTCGGCCCTCCCGCGCCACGCCACTTTTGCCAACGACTCATCGTTCCCCTGCGCATCGGCAGGGCATTGAGCGGGGAGAAGGGCTTGGCAACCTCAAAAATCGTCTCGCCGGAGCTGTTCCGAATCGATCGGGTGGTCGGTGCGTCCGCGGCCAGCACTTCCGAGACCGGAAGGGGGGAGGTAGCTTCAGGTTGTGCGCCTGCCGCTGCGATCAGTCGGCCGTTTTCCGCATAGATCAGAATGTAGGCAATCGATGCTTCACGTGCGCTTTCTTCGACCAGGGTGGCCAGGTTGCCCGCCCGTGGCCCCATCATCATTGAGGTGCGTGCCCCGGCTTCAAAGGCCCTGATCAGGGTTTGCCCTTCCTTGAGGAGGAAGGATTCCATCAGTCGTTCTTCACGGTCGAGGTTGTGCCAGGTGACAAAACTCAAGGCCCCCGCCAGTAACAGGCAGGCAAGGATAAAGCCCATAACCGGGATCGAGAAATAGCGTGTCTGTCGTTGGTCGGGGAGCATCGTCGTCGTTTCTGCCTCTTAAGTTTTGCCGAAGGCATCGTTGTCGTCGGAACCCATAGGTTGCCTTAAGTATGTATATATATGAATACCTATTCACCTGTTGGATTGGGCCATGAACCAGGACATTTGTCAAGTTAACATTGTCCATGAAAATCGCATTGCTGAAGCCCGGCGACAGCAGCCGCCGCTGGAAAGCGTCGCCCGGATCGCTGCGGTTCATCAAGTTGTTCGGCGACCCAGCCCGGCTGCGGATCATGCTGGCGCTCAACAGCTGTGAAATGTGCGTCTGCGGCCTTGCGGCGCTGCTGGAGTCAACCTCTTCGGCGGTCTCTCATCAGTTGCGGCTGTTGCGAACCGCGGGTCTGGTCCATGGACGTTTGCAGCGGAGTATTTCTGGAGAGTTTACCCAAGAAAGATGCTTGACCTCTCATGCCGCCAGACGCCCGGAATCTTCGCCCGCCGCGGTCGCGTCCCGCCGCGGCGCCGTGCCGTCCTCCCGCTGCCAGTAGCGGCGCTGGCGACGAAAAGGCATGACCAGTGCGTGCCAGGGGTGGTTGTCCTGTTTGCGCGTATAGGCCGGAATCCCGATCTCGATGGCGGACTGGGGGATGTTGAGCCGCAGGGTGCGATGCAGCCGGTCCCACCAGGGGAAAACCGAGGCATAGTTGGCGCTGGTCTCGGCGCGCACCTGGGAGTGATGGATGCCGTGCATCCGCGGGGTAACCAGCACGCGGTTGAGCAGCCGCTCGGCGCGGATCGGCAGGCGCGTGTTGCTGTGGTGGAAGAGCGTGTTCGTCTGAAAGATCAGTTCGTAGGCGGCATAGGCCCAGGGGGAAGGGGCGATCAGGCCGATCTGCACCACGCGAAAGGCCGAGGAGAAGGCCAGTTCAACGCAGTGAAAACGCAACGCGGTGGAGACGTCGAGGTCGGGGTCGATATGGTGGACGCTGTGGAAACGCCACAGCAGGGCAAGGCGGTGATTGGCGCGGTGCCACCAGTAGAAGCTCAGATCCAGCAGCAAAAAGGCGAGAACCGGACGGACGGCATCGGGAACGACCGGCAGCGGCAGCAGGCCGAAGCCGCTCCGCTCCGTCCAGCCGAGCATCGCCACCGCCGCCGGTCGCACGCTGAGCAGGACGGTGACAAAAGCCAGGCCGGCAAAGCCCAGATTGACCAGCAGCCGCCCCGCAAGCGGGCGCTTCGGCCGGCGCAGCGGGAAGCAGTGCTCCAGCAGAAACAGCAAAAGAGCAAAGCCGCCAAGGCCCGCGCCGACCCACAGTTCATCCCCCATCGGCATCTCCTCCGGACTTTTCTTGGTGCGTTCAGATCCTGTATGCGCTTCGCCTGCCACGGCGCCATGCCGGTGCGGGCCGCCCGAGCGCAACAGGGCGCACCGCATGTCCCCGGGGGACCCTTTTGTGGCGCGGATGGCGGACCGTCGCGCCGGTTTCTGTCGCGCTGCGCTCTTGACGGCCGGGTTGCGCGGGGCAATAAAATCAGGGTTTCGTTGCCGTGGCCAGTTCGCTATCGGCGGAGTTGAAAAGACCTTCCACTTTTCCGCCGAGCGCAAAGACAATCACGGCGATCACCCCGGCAATCGCCGCCAGCATGATCGCGTACTCAACGGCCGTCGCGCCCGCTTGATCCATCAAGAACCGCTTTGCCCATTCCATGTTCCAGCTCCTTCCATGGTCGGTTTTTGTCGCCCTTCAGCGCGGAGCAGCCATCGCTTCCCG
>DASWJX010000332.1:0-12923 GCA_036396915.1 Geopsychrobacteraceae bacterium
ACAGCCTCGGCGCCGCCAGCATTACCGCCGACATCTCACGCAACACCATCGCCAACAGCGGCGGCGAGGCGATCGACCTGTCAGCCGAAGGCACCTCAACCTTCTCCGCCTTCGTCGCCAACAACGATCTCTCCATCAGCGCGGGTGCAACCGACTTCCGCGCCGCGATCGCCAACGCCGCAACCACGGCCACCTTCTGCCTGGAGCTGACCAACAACTTCAACGCTGCTGCGAATACCACTTTCCTGGTCGACAACAACGTCGCCGGCGCCACCTTCCAGCTCTTTCAGCAGGGAAACGATGCTGATGCGCAGCAAGCCGGAGCCGGAGACATCACTCTTGTACCGCAAGGCACCTGCGCTATCACCATCAACGGTGCCGCCTCTTTCGAGGCCAACTGCGCCAAGTGCCATACCGGCAACGGCCTCGGCCTGAATACCAGAAAAGAGCTGATCGCGACCGACGTCACCAACGCCACAGCGGCCGAGATCAATCTCCAGCTCGACACCAACGGTTCCATGATCCTGGAGTTCTCCCCCACCGGTCGTCTGCGCCTGACCCAGCAGGAGATCGATGCCATCGTCTCCGCCCTGGCCGCACCGTAGACGGACGGAACCGGCGCCACGCAAAAAAAGAGGCTGCACCCGCATGGGGCAGCCTCTTTTTTTGGTTTTCCGGACTTTCAATCAAAAGCGATCTCACGCCCGTTCGCGTTGCTCACTCAAGCCGCAAAGGCGCTAAGAAATTCTTAGAATAATTCAAAAGACTTTTTCTCAGGTTTACTTTGCGACTTTGCGGCTTTGCGTGAAATCGCTTTTGATCGTAAATCCGGCAAAACAGAGGTGAAGAATACGTAGATTCTTGCATGACCTTTTTTCAGTTTTCCCGCTACGCTGGCTCAACCAAGAAAAAAAGCCCCGCGGAAAAAATCCGCGGGGCTTTTACAGCGTATATGCTTAATTGAACTTAGATCTTTTGGATGTTGGCTGCCTGGGGTCCCTTTTGGCCTTCAACAACATCAAAGCTGACGCGCTCGCCTTCAGCCAGAGATTTGAAGCCTTCCGAATTGATCGCCGAGAAGTGTGCGAACACGTCCGGACCATTGTCCTGCTCGATAAAACCAAAACCTTTGGAATCATTGAACCATTTCACTGTACCTTCTGCCATTTTCTTTCTCCTTGCTTTTCCTCTAAGGGAAATTTCGTTGGCGCAGACCCCTTCTGCAGCCATATATAAGAAAGACCACGCATACGAGCGTGGTCTTCACTCTGCTTGCAGTAAAAAAATCTACACAGTTCGTTTTAACGTTTCAATTGATATCATGGCAATACCGGAAACGCAACATATTTTCTGTTTTTTTCTGCGTTTTTATTAAAATCAGTAGCTTGAGGTTCCCGCACTGCTTCCGTAACGGCCATCACCCGTCATTCACCGTCCGCTCTTTTTTTGCACGGGAATGACGACCTGTGCATGCAACGCACCCTACTCGTAGGCAACGACGAAACTTCCCGGAAATTGCTGCGTCTGAAATCTCTCTTTCGCCTGTTCGGCGGCGTTCAGGGAGGTATATTTTCCGACGCGGACCCGATAGAGAGTCGCACCACCCCTGACGCCCGGCTGCACATCCGCCGCCCCGTATTGGCGTCGGAGATCCGCGGCGAGCCGGACGGCATTCTGTTCGACGGAGAAAGCTCCGACCTGGACCGCATAACTGCCGACATCATAACTCTTCGGCTCGACGTAACCGGCCTGGCCCGCCTGCCGGGTGCGATAGCCGAGCGCTTCGATCCGTACCGGCGCGGTTCCCGCATCGACCACGTCCAGCTTGCTCGCGGCGCTATAGGACAGATCGATAATCCGCCCGGCGACGAAAGGGCCCCGGTCATTGATCCGCACCACGGTCGACAAGCCGTTGCGCTGGTTGGTGACCTTGACGTAGACGCCGAGCGGCAGTGTCTTGTGCGCAGCGGTCATGGCGTACATATCGTAGGTTTCGCCGTTGCTGGTCGCGCGGCCATGGAATTTCTTGCCGTACCAGCTGGCGATGCCCTCCTGACGGAAGCCCTGATGATCACGCAGCGGATTGTAACGCAGGCCATCCACCTCGTAGGGCTTCTGCCAGCCCTTGAGCTCGCGTGTTTCCGGCGTCTCGATCACCCGCGTCCGATGCCCCCCGCAGGCGCTGAGCCCGCAGCAGACGATCAGCAGCAGGAGAACTTCCGTATGGCGGAAAAGCGAAGATTTCACAACGGTGCGACCCCGATCCCGGCTATTCTTCCACGCGGGTCATATCCCGGAAACGCCGGTAACGTTGCTCGATCAGTTCTTCGGCGGAAAGCTGCTTCAGTTCATCCAGATGTTTTTTCAGATAGGACTTCAGGGTTGCCGCGGCGGCCTTGTGATCGCAATGGGCGCCCCCCAGCGGCTCGGGGACAACATCGTCGATGACACATTCGAGACTGTCGACATCCTGCGCGGTCAGCTTGAGCGCCTCCGCGGCTTGCGGACCCTTGGCGCCGTCGTTCCAGAGGATCGCGGCACAGCCCTCGGGAGAGATGACGGCATACACCGAATACTCCATCATCATGACCCGATTGCCGACAGCAATCGCCAGCGCACCGCCCGATCCGCCTTCGCCGGTCACGGTCACGATCACCGGAACCTTGAGCACCGCCATCTCCCTCAGGTTACGGGCAATCGCCTCGGCCTGTCCCCGCTCCTCGGCGCCGATGCCGGGGAACGCGCCGGGCGTATCGACAAAGGTAAAGATCGGCAGACCGAACTGCTCCGCCATCTGCATCACCCGCAGGGCCTTGCGATACCCCTCGGGATTGGGCATGCCGAAATTGCGGTGCACCTTTTCCTTGGTGTTACGCCCCTTCTGATGGCCGATAACGCAGCAGGGCTGACCGTCAAAGCGGGCAAAACCGCAGACCAGAGCCGGATCTTCACGAAAGTTGCGGTCGCCGTGCACCTCGAACCAGTCGGTAAAGACATGCTCGATGTAGTCCAGCGTGTAGGGACGTTCCGCATGCCGCGCCAGCTGGGTGCGCTGCCAGCGGGACAGGTTCGAGAAAATATCCTTGCGTAACTTTTCCGCCTTTTTTTCCAGTTTTTTGACATCGCCGGTAAAGTCGACATTGTCCGTTGAAAAGTCCCGCAGTTCGCTGATCTTGGCCCGCAATTCGGCGAGGGGTTTTTCAAAATCCAGAAACTGTTTCATCTATGACTCCTTATCCGCCGGCAAACAGCCTGTCTCCGGCGCAGATCGATGCATGATGGCGTCGCAAAAAGTCCGCCCTACGGCGTTACGGCGTTTTTCCAGGACCTCGACATACCTGATGTATGCCTTCGCCCCTGAAAAACCACCAGGCATTGCAGGACGAAATTTTTGTTTAGCCATCTTCCGAATTATTGTGAAGGCATCAACAATAGCATCTTCAGATTTTTCTGCAAAATTTGATTTTCCGGGACAAGCTGCCATGCGCAACCGTGCCCCGAACTCTTCGTTCTATTCGAAGGTCATAATATTGTAACCGAACAATTTCTCCGCTTCCGCCATCGCCTCGTCGGACGCGGACATCTTCAACCGCTTCGGCAACCTGATCAGCGTTTCACTCCGGTCGGGAATCACCACGTGCAGGCACACCTCACAGCCGCCGCGATAACGCTGAACGATCTGCTTAAGGGACCGCAACTGAACCTCGTTGAGCCCCGGCGTGGTCAACCGGATATGGACCCGGCTGGTCTGTTGTTCCTTGGCGTCGCGCAGCAATTGTATCTCCGAGGCGAGCATTTTACACGACTCTTCGCCGACGTCGAGCTCGCCGGTCACCAGCAGCGGCTCCTCGCCACGCAGCAATTCCATCGCCGCGGCGTAGGTTTCCGGAAAGACCACCAGTTCCACCGACCCGCTTAAATCTTCCAGCGTGACGAAGGCCATCCGATCGCCTTTTTTGGTCATCAGCTCCTTGATGCCGGCAACGATACCGCAAACCCGCACGGTTTCCTTGTCGGTCCGCTCGGGCAGGGACGCCGCATCGCAGGTCGCCATCCGCTTCATCGAGTCGATGTGGCGATTAAGCGGATGGCCGGTGACATAAAACCCGAGCGCTTCCTTTTCGTAACTGAGCAGCTCCCTTTCCGGCCACTCGTCAATATCGGGGAGCTTGCCGTAGCCGTTCCCCCCCACCGAAACGATCTCCTGGCTGCCGAACAGCGATTCCTGCCCCGAATCCTGCTCGCGCTGCAGACGCTGGCCGATCTCCATCGCCTCTTCCAGGGTGGCCATGAACTGGGCGCGCTTGCCGCCCAGGCTATCGAAAGCGCCGCACTTGATCAGCGCCTCGCCGACCTTCTTGTTGACCTTGCGCAGATCGACCCGTTCGCAGAAATCCTGCAACGAGCTGAACGGCTTGTCGCGGCGGACCTCCAGGATCGAATCGAGGGCCGCCGTGCCGGCCCCCTTGACCGCGCCGAGACCGAAGCGGATCGCTTTGTCGTCGACGGTAAAGGAACGGTCCGAAGCATTGATGTCCGGAGGATGCACCTCGATGCCCATGGCGCGGACTTCACCGACATTCTTGATGACCTTGTCGGTGTTCTCCATGTCCTCGGTCAACAGGGCCGCCATGAATTCCACCGGATAATGCGCCTTGAGGTAGGCCGTATGGTAGGCCACCAGCGCATAGGCGGCCGAGTGGGACTTGTTGAAGCCGTACTCGGCGAATTTGGCCATCAGGTCGAAAACCGCTTCGGCTTTTTTCGGATTGAGCTGGTTTTCCGCGGCCCCTTTCAGGAAAATCTGCTTCTGTTTCTCCATCTCCTCGGGCTTCTTCTTGCCCATCGCCCGGCGCAGCAGGTCGGCGCCCCCGAGGCTGTAGTTGCCCAGCGCCTGGGCGATCTGCATGACCTGTTCCTGGTAGACGATAACGCCGTAGGTGTCCTTGAGGATCGGTTCCAGCTGCGGGAAGTCAAAGACAAAGGTTTCCTGCCCCTGCTTCCGTTTGATGAAGGAATCGACCATGCCGCTGCCCAGCGGGCCGGGACGATAAAGGGCCACCATGGCGATCAGATCCTCGAAGCAGCTCGGCTTGAGCTTGACCAGGTATTCCTTCATCCCCGAGGATTCCAGCTGAAAAACCCCGGTCGTCTCGCCGCGTGACAGCAGCTCATACGACTTGGGATCGTCGTCACGGATCAGCTTGAGATCGAAATCGGGGTCCTTCCCGGCGCGCACCAGGCGCACGGCATTGGCGATGACCGTCAGGGTTTTCAGGCCGAGGAAGTCGAACTTGACCAGTCCGATTTTCTCGACATAGCTCATCGCAAACTGGGTCACCTGCCCGCCGGATTTGGGATCGGTGTAGAGCGGCAGGTAGTCCGGCAGCGGACGCGGGGTCACCACCACCCCGGCGGCATGGGTCGAGGCATGGCGGGTCAGCCCCTCAAGGGCGAGGGCGATCCTGACCAGCTCCTTGACCTTGGGGTCCCTCTCCGACAGTTCCTTCAGTTTCGGTTCCTGGGCAATCGCTTTCTTCAGCGTGATGCCGAGCACGTTCGGCACCAGCTTGGCGATCTTGTCCACCTCGCCGTAGGGGATATTCAGGGCCCGCCCGACATCGCGCAGCACCCCCTTGGCCAGCATGGTGCCGAAGGTGATGATCTGGGCGACATTTTCCTGGCCGTATTTCTGCCGCACATATTCGATAACGTCTTCACGGCCGTAGATGCAGAAGTCGACGTCGATATCGGGCATCGAGATCCGCTCGGGGTTGAGGAAACGCTCGAACAGCAGGTTGTAGGGGATCGGGTCGATGTCGGTGATGCGGATGGAAAAGGCCACCAGACTGCCCGCCGCGCTGCCCCGCCCGGGGCCGACCGGGATGCCGTTATCCTTGCCCCAGTTGATGAAATCGGCGACGATCAGGAAATAACCGGGAAAGCCCATCTGCTTGATGCAGTCCAGTTCGGTTTCCAGCCGCTGCCGATAGACCTGTTCCGCCTCGTCGGTCAGTTCGCGCACCCGGCGGATCTCCGCCAGGCGCTCATCCAGCCCGGTCCGGCTCTGCTCGGCCAGGACCTCGTCAAGCGTCTTGTCGGCGGGCTTTTCGTACTGCGGGAAATGGTAGGTATTGAAATCGAGTTCCAGGTTGCAGCGTTCGGCGATCTCGATGGTATTGCGAATCGCGTCCGGATGATCCTTGAACAGCTCGATCATCTCATCCGGAGTCTTGACGTAAAACTCCTCGTTGGCAAAACGCATCCGGTTCGGATCGTCCATCGTCTTGCCGGTCTGGATGCAGAGCAGCACCTCGTGGGCAAACGCATCCTCGCGGGTCAGGTAGTGGCAATCGTTGGTGGCCACCAGCGGCAGATCCAGCTCGCGGGCGATCTGTACCAGCCCCTGATTGGCCTTGGCCTGCTCCGGCAGGTAATTTTGCTGCAGCTCCAGATAGAAGCGCCGGTTATCGAACACCTCGGCCATCGCTCTGGCCCGCTCCAGGGCATCCGCCGACTGATTCAGATTGATCAGGGTCGGCAACTCCCCCCCCAGGCAGGCCGAGAGGGCGATCAGACCTTCGTTGTGCCTGGTCAGCAGATCCCAGTCGATGCGGGGCTTGTAGTAAAAGCCGTCGCGATAGGCCGTCGAAATCAAATGGCAGAGATTTTTGTAACCGAGCAGATTTTTGCAGAGCAGAACCAGGTGGTAGGATGCTTCCGAGGAACCGCGGGCGTTCCCCTTGGTCAGGCGGGAACCGGGCGCGACGTAGACTTCGCAGCCGACGATCGGCTTGATGCCGGCGGCCATCGCCTTGCTGTAAAACTCGACGGCTCCGAACATGTTGCCGTGGTCGGTCACCGCGGCGGCCGGCATCCGGTATTCGCGCGCGCGGCTGACCAGATCATCCAGCTTGATGGCGCCGTCAAGCAGACTGTACTGGCTGTGCAGATGAAGATGTACGAAATTTGCGTGTTCCATGGCAACCGGCGGAAAAGCGAAAGGAGAAGGGATTAACTCCAGAATAAAAAAAAACCGATCCGAGGACATGACCGGCTGGTACATTGGTTGGTAAATCTACCACCGTTGTTTCGTGATGGTCAACTGAAACCGGTACGCTTTGACACGCGTTTTAACAGCGAACGATCGGTGCATCCGATGCGCCTTTCGTCATCCGGCGGCAACCGCCGGCAAAACCCTCGGCGCGCCCGGCGCGGCTCAACCGCGCTTGGCCCGGTAGCCCTTGAACAGTTTCAGCCGGTAGTAGCTTTCCCGTTCCCGTTCCGCAAGGTACTGGGCGATCACCCTGATTTCGGACTTCAGCCCGGGCAGCACCCGTTCCTCCAGAACCCTGATCCGCCGGGTGACTCTCAGCAGCTCTTCGCCCAGTTTCTTGAACAACCCTTCGTAGCGCGCCATCTCCAGCAACTCTTCCAGGAGTTCCTCGAACAGGTGCACCGCCTCATCGAGGTGCTGGGTGGTGGCCGGGTAATCATAGCCGCGCCGGTTCAACGGCCGGCCTGCCGTTTCGGCGACCTTCAAGTCCTGGTAATGAAGCCCGAGCAGATTCTTGTCGACCAGCTTGATCCCGATATGCCGCTGACTGATCAGGGCCAGCGACGCAATATAGTCTTCGCCTTCCAGGCCGATACTGGTCTGCAGCTCGTCGATCGCCCGTTCGAAACGGTGCCGGATCGCCTCGCGTGAACTGAACAGGGGTCTGCCGACCTCGAGAAATTCCTTGATCAGGGCCCGGCGCCGCCCTTTCAGGATGGCCGTGCAGCTGATGACGGCGCGCCGGCGGTCCTTCAACAGCAACAGATTGGATCGGGTCGGCTGGATCATGGCGGATAAACCCCGTACCGCTTGAGCAACTGCAGGCCGAGATCGAGGGTCTGCCCGATATCACGCCGCTGCTGCCCCTGATGGACGAAGTCCGCCTCGAAGCTGTCGGCCATTTCGAGCATGACGCGATCCTCCTTGAGCAAGCCTTCCTTGCCGACCACCGCTTCCAGCTTGCGCAGTTCGCGCCCCTTGGCATAGCTCTGGTAGAGCAGATTGGAGATCTGGCGGTGGTCGGCGCGGGTCTGCTGCGCGCCGATCCCGTGCTGCATCAACCGCGACAGGCTCGGCAGCACGTCGACCGGCGGAAAGATCCCCTTCTGCTGCAGTTCGCGGGAGAGAACGATCTGCCCTTCGGTAATGTAGCCGGTCAGATCCGGAATCGGATGGGTGATATCGTCCTCGGGCATGGTCAGAACCGGCAGCATGGTCACCGAACCGGACTGTCCGAGCAGCCGCCCCGCCCGCTCATAAAGCGAAGCCAGATCGGAATACATGTAGCCGGGATAGCCCCGGCGGCCGGGCAGCTCTTCCCGCGAGGTGGAGACTTCGCGCAGGGCATCGCAATAATTGATCATGTCGGTGACCACGACCAGCACATCCATGCCGTGATTGAAGGCCAGGTCTTCGGCAACGGTCAATCCAAGCCGTGGCGCCAGCAGGCGTTCGACAACCGGCTCGCCGGCCAGGTTGATGAAGGCCACGAAGCGGTTCGGCATCTGTTCCAGGGTCTGCTGGAAGAAGTTGAATTCATGATAGGTCAGCCCCAGGGCGATAAAGACGACGACAAAAGCGCCCTCCCCCGGCAGCCGGGAATTGCGCAAAATGCCGGCCACCAGCTCCTGGGCCGGCAGTCCGGCAGCGGAAAAGATCGGCAGTTTCTGCCCCCTGACCAGGGTATTGAGACCGTCGATGGTGGCAAAGCCGGTCTCGATGATTTCACTGGGGTAGGCTCTCGCCACCGGATTGATCGGCGCCCCGGACACCGCCCCCCAGCGGTCCGGAATAAACATCGGCGCGCCGTCGATCGGCTCGAAGGAGCCGTTGAACATCCGCCCGAGACAGGCGGTTGACAGCGGCGCGCGCTTGACCGCGTCATGAAAGGTGACGCTGGTTTTATCCAGGTCTAGGCCGTGGGTTTCGCCGAACACCTGGAGCAGCACCTGTCTGCCGTCGATTTTCAGCACTTCACCGGCGAGCCGCTTGCCGTCGGGCGCGATCAGGGTGACCGTTTCGCCGATCCGCGCCTGAAATACCTGCTCGACAAACACCAGCGGTCCGCGGATGGAGCTGATGGAACGGTAACGGTGCTCAGCCAGGCGCATCGCCACCCCCTTGCTCCGCATCGTCAGCCCGCTCTTTCTCGTCACGCTCCGCCAGGGCCTTCTGGTAGTCGGCCACGATGGCGTCGATCGTGCCGAAGGTCTGTTCCGGCGAGGAGAACGCATCCTCGGTAAAGCTGTTCTGGCGCAGAAAATCCCGGCGGATCCGCTCGGCGGCCTTCATCAACAGCCGATCCCGGTCCTGCAGGCCTTCCATGCCGACCACCTCGGCCACTTCGCGCAGGGCCTCTTCCTGCTGCAGAATATCCCGGCAGCGGCGCTGCAGCTCCGGCCAGCGCTCATCGACCTGCTCCTTAAAAAAATCCGCCGCTTTCGGTCCGGCTAGGGAATAACTCTGCACCCAGTTGATGGCCGGGAAGTGCCGGCCATGCGCCAGCGTCGTATCGAGCATATAATAGGCTCCGGCCACCCTCAGGCAGGACTGGGTGACCGGTTCGGAAAAATCGGCGCCGGGCGGTGAGACCGCCAGCAGCATGCTCAGGGATCCGGTCTGCCCGTCACGGGTCTCCACCACCCCGGCCCGTTCGATAAAGCTTGCCAGCCGCGAGCCGAGATAGGTGGGATAGCCCTCCTCGCCGGGCATCTCCTCCAGGGCCGAGGAGATTTCCCGCAGCGCCTCGGCCCAGCGCGACAGGCTGTCGGCGAGAAACAGCACATCGTAGCCCATGTCCCGGTAGTATTCGGCCATCGACACTGCGGTAAAGATCGAGGATTCACGGGCCGCGACCGGCATGTTCGAGGTGTTGGCCACGACGATGGTCCGCTCCAGCAGCGGGCGTCCCCGCGCGTCGCTCAGCTCCCCGAATTCCGCCAGCAGTCCGGCCATTTCGTTGCCGCGCTCGCCGCAACCGACATACACCACCACGTCGGTATCGGCGAACTTGGCGATGGTCTGTTCAAGCACCGTCTTGCCGGTGCCGAAGCCGCCGGGGATGATCGCCACGCCGCCTTTCATCAGCGGAAAAAGAAAATCGATGCAGCGCTGGCCGGTGATCAGGGGGCGCTGCACCGGACGCTTGGTGCGACAGGGACGCGGCCGCCGGACCGCCCAGTCCTGCCAGCCGAACAGCTGCTCGCCGTTGTCCAGCACCGCAACCGGCTCCGACAGGCGGAACTCGCCCTCGACGATCCGCTCGATGACCCCGCCGACCCCGGCATACAGCGGGTGGTGCAGGGCGCCTTCGGCCACCTGGCCGAGCCGTTCCCCGGCGGCGATGCTTTCCCCGGCCTTTTTTTGCGGGACAAAGGTCCAGACCCGCTGGAGATCGAGCGGACCGGTTTCCTTGCCGAGGCGGATAAAGGCGCCGCTCTGCTGCTGTAACTGCGGCAGCGGTCGCTGCAGGCCGTCGTAAATTCCGCCCAGCAGTCCCGGCCCGAGCGTGACCGTCAGCGGCACACCGGCTCCTTCCGCCGGCTCCCCCACCGCAAGCCCCCTGGTATTTTCAAAGACCTGCACCGTGGTGCGTTCCAGTTCGAGATGGACCACCTCGCCGGTCAGGCGATTATGACCGACATAGACGCGGTCATAGAGCTGCAGACCCCGGATATCGACACTGACCGTCGCACCGAATATCGCCGTCACCTTGCCCTTCATAGCTGCAGCCTCACATGGTAGCCGAGCGCCCGCCGGATCAAACGCTGCAGGTGATCCTCCTCGCCGGCCATCCGTTCCGGCGCCGGCAGGGTCACCAGCAGCCCGAACCAGCGCTCTTCCAGTTCGGCAAAGCGCTGTTCCGGGATGGCCCGCACCAGCCGCTCGTCGATCACCACCACCCCGATATCGGGATCGGCCATGGTCCTGCGCAGCGTCTCCTCGGCCTTGTCGACGGCACAGGTCTGCTGCATCGTGCCGGCCAGGCCGAAACCGTAACGCGCATCCTCGGCGGTGATGAATCTCACTCCGGTCATAATCCGAACTCCAGATCCTCCTGCGCCTCCGACGCCCGACTGCGATAGATGCGCAGCCCGCGGTTTCTTGCCGCCATCCGGCAGCGCCACAGATAATCGAGCAAAACCCCGATCTGCAGCGGGTCCCGACCCGCCAGCCGGAGCCGTTCCGCCAGCCCGCGACAGAGCGTTTCTTCCAATCCGGCCTGGAACGGATCCTCATCCCGCCCGGTCAGTTTCCGGGCCAGCGTCGCCACCCCGGGCAGATCCTGTTCCGCCCAGATACGATTGAAACGGTCCAGCTCGATTTCGCCCCCCTCGATCAGCGGCGGCGGCAGGGGCAGTTTCCAGTGCAGATGTTTGTAAAGAGCCAGCAGGTTGCGCATGGAAACCAGATAGCGAAAATACAGCCGGAGCGCCGGCGGACGCACGCGGCCGACGGTCTGCCGCAGATAGCCGCCGTTGAGGGCCTGCTCCAGTCCGCCCGGTCCCTGCTTCAGGTAGATTTCCGCCAGTCCGCGGCAAAAGGGGTAGTCCTCCGCCAGCAACCGCTCCAGCGCCGCCACCGCCGTCGCCACCCGGGCCGATCCGGTCACAGCCCGACCCAACGACCGATTCAACAGCGAGCCGTTCACTGTCGCCGCAAGGGCCGAGCGGTCCCGGGCCGCCAGGTAGCGCAGAGCGAGCATGACCGTGCGCAGCTCCTCATACTCAAAGACCGGCCGCAGCTGGGTACGCAGCCGCCGGTTGAGGCGGCGATAGACCCAGTGATATTGATCGCGAAGCATCTGCCGGGGCTCCCCGCCAGCCGATCGCTCGTCGCTCCCGCTGATCTCCAGCCGGGAACGACGGCTGCGGATTCTGGCGTAGAGATAGTCCGCCGAAGCCTCGTCAGGCCGTATTGTTCGCAGCAGTTCCATCGTCGTCGATCCTTTTTCGCAACTCCTTCAGCATCACCGGCAGCAGTTCCGGCCAGAGCTGCTCCAAACGCTTTTCCAGCGTATTGGTGACGACCAGACGCCCTTCATCATCCTGAGCTTCCAGCCCGCCGCTGATCCCCTCTTCAATGCTGATCTCGGCCGTCTTGAAACGGTCCCGGGCCGGCCCGGCATCGCGTCGGTTGACCTTGACCAACGACCAGTCAAACTCGGGGAGCTCCGCGGCCAGCGCACCAAACAGCTGCTCACCGCCGGCTTCGGCCAGTTGCGGCAGCAACGTAGCGGCCAGCCCCCGCAGACGATCCACCAGGCGCTGCTCGACAGCCAGACGCTGCAAACGGGCCCGGAACCGCGCGGAAGCCCCGGCATCGTCCACCAGCCGCGACGCCTCCCCTTCCTGCCGCAAACGGCTCTTGTCGCGGCTCTCCCGGAGCTTGGCGCCGGTTTCGTCCCGCAGCTGCCGCGCCGACCGTTCGGCCGACCGCCAGATTTCCCGGGCCTTCTCCTCGCCCTGCCGGCGCAGGGCCGCTTCCAGTTCCTGCCGGGCCATAAGTCAGATCATCACCAGGATCATGGTCGCAACCACGAAACCGAGAATCACCATGGTCTCCGGTATCGCCACCAGGATAATGATGGTTCCCGTCAGTTCGGGCTTTTCCGCCAGGGTTCCCGCCCCGGCGGCACCGATCCGGGATTGCGCCCAGGCGGTTGCCAGGGCCGGTAATCCCACCGCCAGAGCTGCAGCTAAGGCCAGTACTGCTTTTTCCATAACGCTCCTCCCAGGGGTTTGTCCGCAAGCCTTGATGGCGTCGCAAAAACTGAAAAAACGACTTTTCGCGGGCCGTGTCAAGTTTCAGGTTTTAAGTTTTAAGTTATTGAAACAAAAGCTTTTTCAACAAGACCTAACACCTA
>DASWJX010000333.1:0-3974 GCA_036396915.1 Geopsychrobacteraceae bacterium
GCCGCATGCTGGCCGAAACCCGCCAGGCCGATATCTGCATGGCGCCTTCGGGGGACATGTTCGAGATGGGGGTCAAGGTCCAGGTCGTCAAGCGCGGCACCATGTTCGCCATCCGGGCCGGCAAACTCTACGAACTGTATCGCGCCTACGACAGCATCGACGCGCTGCCGGCCGCCGAGCGCAGCAAACTGGAAACCACCGTCTTCCACGCGCCGCTGACCGCCATCTGGGAGCAGACCCGCGCTTACTTTGCCCGGCGCGATCCGCGCCAGGTGGAAAAAGCGGAAGCCGACCCGAAATACCAGCTGGCGCTGGTGTTCCGCTGGTATCTGGGCCAATCGCCGGTCTGGGCCAATCAGGGCGACGCCGGGCGGAAGATCGATTACCAGATCTGGTGCGGTCCCGCCATGGGAGCATTCAATGAATGGGCCAGGGGCTCGTTTCTGGAAAACCCCGAGAACCGCCGGGTCGTGACCCTGGCCATGAACATCCTTTTCGGAGCAGCGGTGCTGCTGCGCGCCAGCCAGTACCGCCAGCAGGGCGGCAGTTTTGCCGGCGGCCCGGCCCTGACGCCGCCTCTGAGCATCGATCAGATCAAGGAGTTTCTCAGTTGAAAAAGACAAGCGCAGCGAACCATCCGCCGATCGCGCCGACCCCGCTGGCCATCGTCGGCATCGGCTGTCTGTTCCCGCAAGCGGATCATGCCGGAACCTTCTGGACCAATATCAAGACCGGGGCCGATGCCATCAGCGAGGTCCCGGCAAGCCACTGGCGCTCGGACGACTATTTCAACCCGGACCCCAAGGCCCCCGATCAGGTTTATGCCAAACATGGCGGATTTCTGTCGCCGGTCGACTTCAACCCGATGGAGTACGGGGTGCTGCCCAACGCCCTGGAGGCGATCGACACCTCGCAGCTGCTCGGCCTGGTGGCGGTCGACCAGGCGCTGAAGGATGCCGGCTACGGCGCCGACAAACAGTTCGACCGCGACAAGGTCAGCGTCGTGCTCGGCGTCACCGGCACCCTGGAACTGGTGATTCCGCTCGGCGCGCGGCTCGGCTTCCCGCGCTGGCGCGAAGCGCTCAAGGACGCCGGCATCGAGGACGCCATCGCCGAGGACGCCATGCGCCGCATCGCCGATTCCTACGTGCCCTGGCAGGAGAACTCCTTCCCCGGCCTGCTCGGCAACGTCGTCGCCGGGCGGATCAGCAAGCATTTCGATTTCGGCGGCACCAACTGTGTCGTCGATGCCGCCTGCGGCAGCTCGCTGAGCGCCCTCAGCCTGGCGGCCATGGAGCTTGCGACCGGCAAGGCCGACATGGTCGTGACCGGCGGCATCGACACCTTCAACGACATCTTCATGTACACCTGCTTCAGCAAGACCCCGGCCCTCTCGCCGTCCGGCCATGCGCGCCCCTTTGCCGACGATGCCGACGGCACGACCCTCGGCGAAGGGCTGGGCATCCTGGTCCTGAAGCGGCTGGCCGACGCCGAACGGGACAACGACCGGATCTATGCCGTCATCAAGGGCGTCGGTTCTTCCAGCGACGGCCGCGGCTCGGCGATCTACGAACCGAACGCCGCCGGCCAGCAAAAGGCCCTGTTGCGCGCCTATCAGCAGGGCGCGATCGAGCCGGACTCGATCGAACTGATCGAGGCCCACGGCACCGGCACCAGGGTCGGCGATGCGGTGGAAGTTTCGGCGCTGCGCGCGGTGTTCGGCGACGCCGACACCCCCTGGTGCGCCATCGGCTCGATCAAATCGCAGATCGGCCACACCAAGGCCGCCGCCGGTTCGGCCGGCCTGATCAAGGCCGCCCTGGCGCTCTACCACAAGACCCTGCCGCCGACCATCAAGGTCGCCAGGCCGCAGGAGGCGGTCAGCGCCGCACGGACGCCCTTTTATGTCAACACCGAAACCCGCCCCTGGCTGCCGCGCGGCGCTCATCCGCGCCGTGCCGGGGTCAGCGCGCTCGGCTTCGGCGGCAGCAATTTCCACTGTTTGCTGGAAGAGCACCGGGCCGAGAAAACCGTCACCGACTGGCAGGGGGACGTGCAGATCGCGGCCTTCGCTGCCGCCGACCGCGAAGGGCTGGCAAGCGCGCTGCAAACCTTGCCGGACCGGGGCGACTGGAACAGTCTGCGCCTGGCGGCAGGTCTCAGCCGTCAACAGTACGATCCCGCCCTGCCCCAGCGGCTGTGTCTGGTGATCGAAAAAGACAAAACCGATCGCCAGGCGCAGCTCAAGTCCGCGCTCGGCATGCTGAGCCGGGAGTCCGGGCGGACCTCCTGGAGTACGCCGGACGGCGCCTATTACGCCTGCGGCGAAGCGACCGGCAGCCTGGCGATGCTGTTTCCGGGGCAGGGGGCTCAATATCCCGGCATGCTCAGGGATCTGGCCGTCCAGTTCCCGCAGTTTCTCGAAGTGCTGCGGGTCGCCGAGGACTCTTTTGTCCAGGCCACCGACGGCAAGCAGGGCCGCCTGATAGACAAAATCTATCCCTTGCCGGCCTTTTCCCAAGCCGAAAAAGACCGCAACCAGGCGCTGCTGCAGGCCACCGAAAACGCCCAGCCCGCGCTCGGCGCGGTCAGCCTCGGCGCCAAGGCGGTGCTCAACGGCTTCGGGATCAGCGCCGAGGCCTATGCCGGACACAGCTACGGCGAACTGACCGCCCTCTGCGCGGGGCGGGTTTTTGATCCGCAGGCGCTGCACAGCCTGTCGCGCCTGCGCGGCGAGCTGATGGCGGCGGGCCGGGGCGATCGCGGTGCGATGCTGGCCGTCTCGGCGCCACTGGAACGGATCGAGCAGTTTCTCGCGGAAACCGGGCTGAAACTGGTGCTGGCCAACCGCAACACCCCGCAGCAGGGCGTGCTGTCGGGCGCGGGCGAGGAGATCCAAAAGGCCGCCGCGCTGCTGGAAAGCCAGGGGCTGCGCTGCACCCGGCTGCCGGTGGCGGCAGCTTTTCACAGCGAGCTGGTATCGGCGGCCAGCAAACCGTTTGCCGAAAAGCTGGCCACGCTGCCGTTTGCCAAGGCGACCGCCAGCGTCTATGCCAACACCAGCGGCGGCATCTATCCGGCGGCGGAGGCGAGCGCCAAGCGGCAGCTTGCCGAACAGCTGGCCAAGCCGGTGGATTTCGTCACCGAAATCGAAAACATGTACCAGGCCGGTATCCGAACCTTCCTCGAAGTCGGCCCCGGAGCCCGCTTGACCGGCATGGTCAAGGCCATTCTCGGCGAGCGTGACTACCAGGCGCTGAGTATCGATGCCTCCAACGGCCAGCGTTCGGGCATTCACGATCTGGCCAGGGCCATTGGCCAGCTGGCGGTGCTGGGGCAGAGCGTCGCGCTCGAGCTGTGGGACGCAGGCTATGTCGCGAGCCGCGAGCAGGCGCCCAAGAAGCCCGGCATGACCGTGGCGCTGACCGGAGCCAACTACTTCAAGCCCCCGGCCAAGCGGCCGCCGGTCGCGGTGCAACCTGCGGCAGTGACGCCGCAACCCGCAGCGCTTGCGGCTCCCGCTCAAGTGCCCGCCCCGGCACCGGCCGCGGCAGGAGATCCATCCGCCCTGCAGGAGGCGCTGCGCATCACCCAGCAGAGCATGCAGGCCCTGCAGCAGATCCAGGAACAGACCGCACGGCTGCATCAGCAGTTTCTCGAAGGGCAGGAGCTGGCGACCCGCTCGTTCCTCGGCCTGGTCGAACAGCAGCGCACCCTGGCGCACGGCGGATCATCAACCTCCGAGCCGCGACCTTCGGCAACACCGACCGTGCACCCGGTGGCCCCGGCCGCACCCGCTCCGCTTAAGCCCGCTGCGGCGCCACTGGCGGCAGCGGCAGCGGCAGCAGCGGCAGCAGCGGCACCGGCCGGGCCGGTTGCCGCGGCGGACGCGACAACGACCAGTCAGGTCGCCAGCGTGCTGCTGGAAGTGATCGCCGAGAAGACCGGCTACCCGGTGGAGATGCTGGAGCTGG
>DASWJX010000334.1:0-15913 GCA_036396915.1 Geopsychrobacteraceae bacterium
CCATGATCGCGCCGGCATAGATGATCACCTCCCAGGCCGCCACCAGCGGCGCGCCGAGCAGATAGAACAGCAGCGCCAGGGCAAAAAAGCTGTTGACCAGATAGATCACCGCATGCACCGGATTGCGCCGGGTAATCGCCAACAGGGTGGCGATCACGGCCAGGAATCCGAGTATGTAGAAGAGTATAGTTGCCATGCTAAACCTTCGGTTTTGCAGGTTCGAAGTTCGAGGTTCCAGGTTAACCCCCTGGTCTCCGGCATCCGAAGCCCGCGTTACGGAAGCAAATCCTTAACATCCGCCGGCGGCGCTTCGCCGGGGTTGCCGCCGCGCGGGGCGGCGACGCCGATGCCGGCCTGCCGGTAAAAATTGTACTGCGCATCGTGCCCGCAGTGATCGACCAGCAGGTCCGGCTTCTCCCAGACCAGCTTGAGCGGATCGCGGCCGGACAGTTCGAATTCGCCGGTCACCTGGATCGCCAGGGTCGGACAGGCCTCGGTGCAGAGCCCGCAGAAGATGCAGCGGCTGAAATTGATCCGGAACCAGGCGGCGTAACGGCGACCGTCGTCGGCCTCGGTCGCCTGCATCGAGATGCAGTCGACCGGACAGGCCGCGCTGCACAGATAGCAGGCCACGCAGCGCTCCTGCCCGTCCGGGTCGCGGGTCAGCATCAGCCGTCCCCGGTAGCGCTGCGTCATCTGCTGCTTCTGTTCCGGGTACTGCACCGTCACCGGCGGCCGCAGCATATTGCGCAGGGTGACCCAGAACGGCTGCAGCGTACCCCTGATGTCGCGCCAGAGGCTCATGTGCGGCTCCACAACAGAACGGCCCCGGTCAGCAGCACATTGAGCAGCGACAGGGGCAGCAGAACTTTCCAGCCGAAATGCATCAGCTGATCGTAACGCAGGCGCGGCAGGCTGCCCCGCACCCAGATGAAGAAGAAGCAGATCGCCAGCACCTTGACGGCAAACCAGACCACGCCGGGCAGGATCGGCCCCAGCCAGCCGCCGAGGAAGAAGACCGTGACCATCGAGCCGAGGATCACCAGATTGATATATTCACCGACGAAAAACAGCCCGAAGCGCATCCCCGAATACTCGGTATGAAAGCCCGCCACCAGCTCGTTTTCCGCTTCCGGCAGGTCGAAGGGGATCCGTTTCGATTCGGCCAGCACGCTGACCAGAAAGATCAGAAAGGCCAGCGGGTTGACCAGCAGAAACGGAACCTGCTGCTGGGCCAGCACGATATCGGTCAGCGAGAAGGAGCGGGCCAGCATCACCACCGGCACCAGCGCCAGCCCCATCGACAGCTCGTAGCTGATCAGCTGGGCCAGGCCGCGAATGCCGCCGAGCAGCGCATACTTGGAGTTGGAGGCCCAGCCGCCCAGCGCGACGCCGTACACCGCCAGCGAAGAGAGGCCGAGAAAGTAGAGCACGCCGACGTTGAGATCGCAGACCACCAGCGGCAGCTCGCGGCCGAAAATCCGCAGCGGCGGCCCGAACGGAACCACGGCAAAGGTCAGGATCGCGGTCACCGCCGCCATGCCGGGCGCCAGCAGGAACAGCCATTTGTCGGCCCGCTCCGGCAGGAAATCCTCCTTGGTCAGCAGTTTGATCACGTCGGCCAGCGGCTGCAGCAGGCCGAAGGGACCGACCCGGTTGGGACCATGGCGCAGCTGCATGCGGGCGAGGATCTTCCGTTCGGCCAGCACCAGGTAGGCGGCCAGGGTCAGGATGACGCCGAAGATCAGTCCGAGCTTGATCAGGATCAGCAGCAGGGTGATCAACCAGTCGCTCATGGCGCCTCCGCTTCGATGTCACAGGGCAGGGACAGCCCGCCGGGAACCAAAACCTCCAGCGGCGTTCCCGCCAGGCAGGCAACCACCGCCCGCCCCGTCACCATCCGCTCGTCACAGACCAGCTTCAGCCGGAACGAACCCTGCGCCGTCTTGAGCACGACCGTCTCCCCGGCGCGCAGGTTCCGGCTGGCCGCTTCCCGCGGATGCAGCAGCAGCCCGGGGGGCGTCAGGCGCGGCAGGAGATGATCCGAAAAGCGGCTGGCGGCATCCGACCCGTAGCGGGCCTGGACCGGCAGCAGACGCAGTTCGCCGTTCTGCGCCCAGATCTCGACGGTCGATTCCTCGACCGGCGCGTGGTTCCTGGCGGCGACCCTTTGCCCCTCGTCCCCCGCCTGCAGACGGCTTAAGCCGGCCAGCCGGGGTTCCGCCTGTTCCGCATCCCGCCGCAGCTCGGCCAGGGAGCGTTCGTCCCCCAGCAGCTGCTGCAGCAACCGCCAGGCGGGCCGCGGCTGCGAGCCGGGGGTCTCGCTGAAAAACTCCCGCGGCGGATGATCGCCCTGCGCGATGCGGGACAGGGGGATCCCCGGCTGCAAAACCGGGGCAAAGGCCTGCATGCGCCCTTCGTTGTTGACCAGCACCCCCTCGCCTTCCACCGGCGTGGCGGTCGGCAGCAGCAGATCGGCCCGCTTGACGGCGTGGGTCGGCAGATAATCGAAAACCGCCAGATAATCGAGACGGGAGAGCGCCAGCTGCATCCGCCCGGCTTCCGGATGTTCGCTGCAGGGATCGGCTTCGAGGCAGACCAGGGCCTTGATCCGGCCGCTCTCAAGCCGTTCCAGCAGGTCGGACTGCTCCGCCCCCTCCAGCAGCCCGGCTCCGAAACTGTTGGCCCGCGGCAGCAGGGGATGAACCAGGCATAATCGCTCCTGGTTGTCGCAGCTTTCGGTCAGATGGCCGAGCAGTTGCAGCCCCGCCCCGCCGAGCAGATCGCCGCCGCCGACCAGCACCGGCTGCCGGGCCGCCATCAGGTCCATCAGCAGGCGATTGAACAGATCCCCCTCACCGCGACCGGCCAGCAGGCGCAGAATCTGTTCCTGGGTCAGCGGCTGGTGTTCGAAGGCGCAGGGCAACTCGACCGGGCGCGGGTCGAGAACCACCACCCGGCCGCCGTTGCGCACCGCCTGGCGCAGCGCCAGGGCCAGCATCGGCCCTTCGGCCAGGGGATCGGCGCCGAAGACCACGATCAGATCGCTCTGCCGCACCTGTTCCAGCGAGGCCAGTTGACCGGACAGCGCCCCCACCGTTTGGCGGACCGCCCGGCTCCGGCGCGGGTGCAGCTCAAAAACCGGCGGCGCGCAGTGCAAAACGCCCGCCCACTGTTTGAGCAGCAGGTTGGCTTCCAGCGATGCGCGCCCCGAACCGACCAGCGCTACGGCGGCGGCGCCATGCTCGCGGATAATCGCTTCGATCCGCTGCCGCAGACTCTCGATCGCCTGCGGCAACGGCAGCGTCGTTCCTTCGGCCCTGGCCTGGCGGGGACGCTGCGGGTGATTGACATAAGCGCTGCCGAAACGGCCCCGGTCGCAGATGAAATGACCGTTGGTGCGGGGATTGATGCCGCCGGTGACCCGCTGCAATTCCTGGTAGCGGCCGCCGGGGACGGTGGCGCAGCCCAGCGAACAGTGCGGACAGATCGAGGGGGCCTGCTCCAGATCCCAGAGCCGGGTCTTGAAACGGAAGGTCTTGTCGGTCAAGACTCCGGTCGGGCAGACATCGATGATATTGCCGGAAAAATCACTCTCCAGCATGCCGTCCCTGAAGCGGCCGAAGAACACCCGCTGCCGCGAACCCAGCACCCCGAAATCCCGGCCGCCGCAATAATCCCGGTAGGTCCGCGCGCAGCAATAGCACTGGATGCAGCGGTTCATCTCCTGGACCACGTACGGCCCCAGATCCTGATTCAGGAAGGTGCGCTTCCGGCCGCGATAGCTGCGGATGCCGTGGCCGGCAGCGATGGTCATCTCCTGCAGCTGGCACTCTCCGCCTTCATCACAGACCGGACAGTCGTGGGGGTGATTGGTCATCAGCCATTCGGCGACATGCTTGCGGAATTCGGCGGCAGCTTGCGAGCCGGTCGCGACCACCATGCCCTCTTCCACCGGGGTCATGCAGGACATTTTCAGACCCGGCTGCGAACCTTCGACAACGGTCACCGCACACATCCGGCAGGCGCCGACCGCGCCCAGCGCCCGGTGATAGCAGAAATGCGGCACGACGATCCCCAGCTGCTGGGCGGCTTCAATAATGGTGCTGCCGTCGGCTACCGTCACGCTCTGATTGTCGATGATCAAGGTCGGCATAAGAACTTCGTTCAGGTTTCAGGTTTCAGGTTTCAGGTTTCAGGTTTCAGATTTCAGATTTCAGATTTCAGATTTCAGATTTCAGATTCAAACCTGGCTCCTGAGGCCTGATGCCTGGTTCCTTTCAAAAGGGCAAGCGCCCTTTTGAATATGATCGATCAGCTCCTGCTCGAAGAGACGCAGCAGGCCGTCGACCGGACCCATCGCCCCGTCGGCCAGGGCGCAGAAACTGGTGCCGGAGATATTGCGCTGCTGGCTTTTCAGCAGCTGCAGATCGTCCATGGTGCCCTGCCCGGTTTCGATCTTTTCCAGCAGCCAGGCCACCTGCGGCAGGCCATCGCGGCAGGGAGTACACCAGCCGCAGCTCTCCCGGGCAAAAAAGCGGGTCAGATTGAGGGTCACGGCGACCATGCAGGTCCGATCGTCGAACACCGTCACGCAGCCGGTGCCGAAGCGGCTGCCGACCGCCTCCAGCGTCTGGTAATCGAGTTGCACGTCCAGCTCGGCGGCGCTCAGAAACGGGGTCGAGGCGCCGCCGGGGAGGCAGGATTTGAAGTTCCGCCCCCGCCAGACGCCGCCGCCGTAGTCGGCGATCAGTTCGCGCAGACCGATCCCCACCGGCAGCTCAAAACATTCGGTCCGTTCCAGGTGGCCGGACAGCCCGTAAAGCTTGGTTCCCGCCCCTTTCGCGGTCAGGGCCAGGCCCTTGAACCACGCGGCGCCGCCGTTGACGATATGCTGGATATTGGCCAGCGTCTCGACGTTGTTGACCGTGGTCGGTCGACCGAACAGACCGCGCACCGCGGGAAACGGCGGCTTGGAGCGCGGATTGGGCCGTTTTCCCTCCAGGCCGTTGAGCAGGGCGGTTTCCTCGCCGAGGATATAGCGCCCGGCGCTGCCATGGACGTGCAGTTCGAAACTGAAGCCGCTGCCGAGAATGTTCCTGCCCAGATAGCCGGCCGCGGTCGCTTCGGCCAGCGCCCGCCGCAGATGGTCGAACTGCTCCCGATAGGCGTAACGGATAAAGATATAGCCGCTCTCGGTCTGCAGCGCATAGGCGGCGATGATCATCCCCTCGATCAGCTGATGGGGGTCCGCCTGCAGCAGTTCGCCGTCCTTGTAGGTCCCCGGCTCCATCTCGTCGCAGTTGCAGATCAGGTACTTGGGGCCCGGCTGGTCGGCCGGAAAGAACGACCATTTGACGCCGGTGGGAAACCCCGCGCCGCCCCGTCCGCGCAGCCCCGAGTCCTTGACCAGCGCACGGAGTTGCTCCGGTTGCAGCTCCCGCAGAGCCTTTTTCAGCCCCTGGTAACCGCCCGTTTGCTCATAATCCCGGAGCCAGACCGTCTCCCCCGGCCGCCGGTTCTTGAACAGCAGTTGCGGCGTCCGCTTCATGAGGTCGCCTCCCGCCGCAGTTCAGCGAGAATCCGGTCGACATCGGCGGTCTGCAGCGGCCCGTAGAAGCGTCTGCCGACCATGATCGCCGGAGCCCGTCCGCAGCCGCCCAGGCAGCAGGTCGGCAGCAGGGTGAACAGACCGTCTGCCGTGGTCTCCCCCATACCGATGCCGAGCACCTGCTGCAGGTGCGCGGCGATCGCTTCCCCGCCCCGACTCCAGCAGCAGACCGAATCGCAGATGTGGATCGGGTAACGGCCCACCGGTCGGCGGTAGATCTTGTCGTAAAAGGTGGCGATCTCCTCCACCTCGAGCGGCGTCAGGCCGAGCATGCCGGCCACCAGTTCCACCCCCCGATCCGGCACCCAGCCGTGGTTCTCCTGGACCGCCAGCAGCAGATCGACCACCAGCTCGCGCGGATGTTCCAGCGCCGCGAGCCGGGTTTTGAACTGATCTATCTGCTGCGTGCTTAACAATTCGGACATCTCTCGGATTTCCCTTTAGTGTGACCGCCCGGCCATTGCACTCTATCGCCTCAAGACCCAGGTTTCCGGCCAGAACGCCGGCCACGTCGAGCCTGCTTGAGGGTTTGACTTAGCGATCGAGATCCGCCAGCACGAAGTCGATGGAGCCGAGCAGGGTGATCAGGTCGGCCAGCAGCCCGCCCTTGCTCATCCGGCGCAGCATCTGCAAGTGAGCGAACGACGGGGTGCGGATGCGCAGCCGGTAGGCGCTGCTGCCGCCGTCGCTGACCAGGTAGTAGCCGCATTCGCCCTTGCTCGATTCGGTGGCCCGATAACATTCCCCCGGCGGCGGGCAGGGTCCGCTGCTGACATTGACGAAATGGTGGATCAGACTTTCGATGTCGTACAGGCCGTCCTGCCGCTGCGGATAGCCGTAGCGGTACTCCTCCACCATCCAGCGCCCGGCGGGCATCTCCTGCGCGGCCTGCTTGACGATCCGCAGACTCTGGCGCAGCTCTTCGAGACGCACCAGGTAGCGGGCGAAACTGTCGCCGCCGGTCGCCGTGGCCACCTCGAAGTCGAACCGGTCATAGCCGGAATAGGGCATGCTGCGCCGCAGATCCCAGGCGAACCCGCAGGCGCGCAGGTTCGGCCCGCTCATCCCCCAGTCCAGGGCCTCATCGAGACTGACGATGCCGTTGCCCTCGGTCCGCATCCGGAAAATCGGGCCGTCGGTGAGCATCCGGTCCAGTTCGTCGATGCGCCGGGAGAAATCGGAGGTAAAGGTGTCGACCCGGGCCTTCCAGCCCTCCGGCAGGTCGGCGGGCAGCCCGCCGATGCGGAACCAGGAGGGGTGCATCCGCCCGCCGGTGATCAGCTCGATGATGTCGAAGATCTTTTCCCGCGATTCGAAGCAGTAGAAGACCGGCGTCATCGCCCCGACGTCGTGGGCGAAGGTGCCGAGCCAGACCAGGTGGTTGGCGATGCGGAACAGCTCGCAGAGCATGACCCGGATCGTCTCGGCGCGCGGCGGCAGGTCGAGGCCGAGCATGGTTTCCAGCGAATGGAGATAGGACAGATTGTTCTGTACCCCGGACAGGTAATCGATCCGGTCGGTATAGGGGATGAACTGGGCCCAGTGCTGACGCTCGCCGATCTTCTCCGCACCGCGATGATGATAACCGATATCGGCGTCGAGGTCGGCGATCTCTTCGCCGTGCATTTTCAGGATCAGCCGCAGTACGCCGTGGGTGCCGGGGTGGTGCGGCCCCAGGTTGAGCACCATGCTCCCCGCATCCCCGTCCACGAGCGGAAACAGCCGGTCGCCCATTATCGGCGCCAGGTCGGAGGCGGTCTGGATGGTAAAGGGGGGCATCTCCGTCGCGCGGGACGGATGTTCCTTGCGCAGCGGATGGCCGGGCCAGCTCTCGGGCATCAGGATGCGCCGCAGATCGGGATGATCGCGGAAGCCGATGCCGAACATGTCGTAGATCTCCCGCTCGTACCAGTTGGCCGAAGGGAAGACCTCGGTCGCCGAGAGCGCCTGCGGGTGGTCCCCCTGCAGGGGGACCTTGACCCGCAGATAGCCGGGATCGTCGAAATTGAGCAGATGGTAGACCAGGGTAAAGTCCTGCCCGGGCCGCTGCCGGCGATGCCGTTCGTCCACCGCCGTCACGTCCTCCAGCCGCCGAAAGCGGGAGGACGCCTGCTCCTTGAGAAAGCGCAGCAGCTCCGGCAGCCGTTCCGGCGCCGTCGTCAGGGTCGGCATGTCGGCGGCCTGCTCGTCGTAGCTCACCTGCGCGCCGAAGCGCTCCTGCAGCTGGCGGCGCAGCGTTGCCGTCGAATCGGCAAAGACCCGTTTCGGCTGGGGAGGCCGCCAGCCCTTGCGGCTGCGGCTGCCGGAAAAATCCGGGGTCTGCCGGCTGCTGCCGCGCACGGCGCTGTTGCCGTAGCCGGGGCCGCGCGGATCGCGACTTTTGCTCGTTCCGTCGATCAGCACCGGCACCGTGGTCCCCTCACTGCCGCCGGCGAGACCGAGCACCTTGCGGGCCGGTTTCTCTTCGGCGGCAATCTTTTTCTGCAGCTCCATGACCCCCTGAATAAAGGCTTCGGGGCGGGGGGGGCAGCCGGGAATATAGACATCCACCGGCAGGATCTGGTTGACGCCCTGGATGACGCTGTAGACATCGTACATCCCGCCCGAATTGGCGCAGCTGCCCATGGCGATGACCCATTTGGGGTTGGGCATCTGCTCGTAGAGGCGCAGGATCGAATCGCCCATTTTTTTGAAGGGGGTTCCGGAGATGATCATCAGGTCGGCTTCACGCGGGGTGCCGCGCAGCACCTCGGCGCCGAAGCGGGCCAGATCGAAGCGGGGCGTCATGCTGGCCATCATCTCGACGAAACAGCAGGACAGGCCGAAGAACATCGGCCAGAGGCTGTTCTTGCGGCCCCAGTTGATGACATCGTCCATCCGGGTCAGGATGACATTCGGCGGCAGATCAGGATTCACTTCCGCCCTCCGTCATGGCGCGGCCCGGCTGCGCTGCGCGACCCCCAGTCGAGGCCGCCCATCTTCCACAGGTAGACCAGCCCGAGAAACAGGACGATGATGAAGAAGCTGATCTGCCAGAATCCGGCCCAGCCGAGCAGATCGTAAGCGACCGCCCAGGAAACGATAAAGATCGCTTCGACATCGAAAACGATAAAGAAAATAGCGACCAGGTAGAAGGGAACCGGCTCCCGCAGACGGGCTTCACCGGTGGGAAGGATGGCGGATTCGTAGGGCTGCCCCTTGATCACCCCCCCGGTCCGCTGTCCGAGAAAGCGGGCCAGCAGCAACAGCAGCGCGATCAGCATAACGGCGATGGCCGTGTAGAGCCCCAGCGTGACCAGCGACTCGAAGGATGGCGGAGTCGCGGGGAGCAGGGGCGGAATCGTTGTCACTGGAGCGACAGCCACGATCAGAAATCTCCACAGCAGGGGACGGGGAAGTTTTTAATATCATTACATTTGGTCAGAAATCATATCATAATATTCGAAGGCTAGCGACCAGCGCCGCAAGAAAAAAACCGGGTCGCCGATAAGCCCCTGAATCGAAAAAGGTTGTTGCCGGGCTCATCGGCAACAACCTTTTTATTCACATCTATTGAGCAACCGGCCCCGCCATCAGACCTCGTCCCGCGAAAGGATCGCCGCCCGCGCCAGCTGGTCGCAGCGCTCGTTCTCCTCATGACCGTCATGACCGCGCACCCAGGCCCATTCGACCTGGTGGGTTGCGCACAGCAGCAGCAGCCGTTCCCAGAGATCGCGATTGAGAACCTCCTGCTTCTTGGAATTTCTCCAGCCTTTTCTGACCCAGCCCTCGATCCATTCGGTCATCCCCTTGACCAGATATTGCGAATCGGTGGTCACCCGGACCCGGCAGGGACGCTTCAAGGCTTCCAGGCCGGCGATCGCCCCCAGCAGTTCCATGCGGTTATTGGTGGTCTCGGAGGCGAAACCGGAGAGTTCCTTCTCGGTCACGCCGCAACGCAGAATGGTCCCGTAGCCCCCCGGTCCGGGATTTCCCGAGCAGGCGCCGTCCGAAAATATTTCCACCAACTGTTCCGCCGCGGCCATCTGCTTCCTCGTTACGCAAACGGCCCCTCCGCTCGCAAAAGCAGAAGGGCCGTTTGATTTTGGCATCCCCAGGGGGATTCGAACCCCCGTCGCCGCCGTGAAAGGGCGGTGTCCTGGACCAGGCTAGACGATAGGGACTTAAAGTTGCAGTTCCCTGCAGGAATCGACCCTGCGAACCCGAGTTTATATATCGGCTTCCAAAGAAAATCAAGCCAAAAAATCCATCATTTTCACAGATTTTTTTTGCAAGCCCCCGCGCCCCTCGCGCGCGCTGCGCTTCAGTCCGCTTCCAGGACCCGGGCAACGGCCTTTTGCCAGCCACGCAGCAGCCTGTCGCGCTCGGCGCGGCCGAGCCTGGGAGTAAACAGGGCATCGCGCTGCCAATACTGGGCGATATCGGCAAGCGAGGCGAAGAGGCCGAACTGCACTCCCGCCAGGAAGGCGGCGCCCAGGGCCGTGGTTTCCGTGACCCGCGGTCGCTCCACCGGAATCGCCAGCAGGTCCGCCAGAAACTGCAGGAACCAGTTGTTGGCCGCCATGCCGCCGTCGACCCGCAGGGCCTTTGCACCGGTACCGCTGTCCCGCTTGATGGCGTCCATCAGGTCATGGGTCTGATAACCGACCGCTTCCAGGGCGGCCCGGGCGATTTCGGCAACCCCGGTATCCCGCGTCAGGCCGAAAATCGCTCCGCGGGCGTGGGGGTCCCAGTGCGGAGCGCCCAGGCCGGTAAAGGCCGGCACCAGGTAAACGCCGCGATTGGAATCGAGCCCCTGCGCCAAAGCCTCGACCTGCGCGGCGGAATCGATCAGCTTGAGCCCGTCGCGCAGCCACTGAATAGCCGCCCCGGCGACAAAAATGGAGCCTTCGACGGCATAACTGGTCTGCCCCTTGACCCGATAGGCGACGGTGGTCAGCAGGCCGTGTTGCGAGCGGACCGCTTTGGCGCCGGTGTTCATCAACACAAAGCAGCCGGTGCCGTAGGTGCTCTTGATCATCCCCGGCTCAAGACAGGCCTGGCCGATGGCGGCCGCCTGCTGGTCGCCGGCAATCCCGCCGATCGGCAGGGCGCGGCCGAACAGGGCGGCGTCCGTCGCGCCGAAATCGGCACTGCAATCCTTCACCTCGGGCAGCAGGGAAGGCGGGATCCTGAACAGTTCGAGCAGGGATGCGTCCCACTGCTGGGTGTGGATATTGAACAGCATGGTCCGCGAGGCGTTGGTGGCGTCGGTGGCATGCACGGTGCCGCCCGTCAGGCGCCAGAGCAGAAAGCTGTCGACCGTCCCGAACGCCAGTTCGCCCCGCTGCGCCCGCTCCCGCGCAGCGTCGACATGATCGAGCAGCCAGGCTAACTTGGTTGCGGAAAAGTAGGGATCGAGCAGCAGACCGGTTTTTTCGGCGACCCGCTCCTGCATGCCGGCGGCTTTCAGCTCGGCGCAATAAGCGGCGGTGCGCCGATCCTGCCAGACAATGGCATTGCCGATCGGCCTGCCGCTCCGACGCTCCCAGACCAGCGTCGTTTCCCGCTGGTTGGTGATGCCGATCCCCGCGACCCGCCGCCCCGCCTCCTCGGCCTGGCGCAGCGCCTGCCGGCTGACGGCAAGCACCGATTGCCAGAGCTCTTCGGGATCATGTTCGACCCAGCCGTCCCGCGGGTAGATCTGCCGGAATTCCTGCTGGGCAACCGCAACCACATGCCCGGACCGGTCGAAAATCATCGCCCGCGAACTGGTGGTTCCCTGGTCGATGGCTAAAATGCAGCACTCACTCATGGCAGGCCTCCGTCGGATCGGGATTGCTGGTCAGCCGCTCAGCGTCGGCACTTTCGAAACTATCAGGTTTGCGCGTGCTCGAACATGATAAAAAATACCGGAACGGCTCGGCTGTCTTCCATGAGTTTAACCCCCGTTCTCCTCATGGGAAAGACCGGGCGGGGTGAAGGGGCTCAGCGGCCGGAACAGAATTACGGACGATGCCCAACCTTGAGGTTTTGATGCTCTGGCAAAAACTCAAGAGGATGGCGTCACAAAAAGTCCGCCCGCCGGCACCAGGGCTCGTGTCTTTTGTTATCTTTGATAAAGACCGTCTGGACGCATTCTACATTTGCCGCAACCGCTGAGGCAAAAAACGAAAAGGTCTCTCATGGACAACCGGATGCTGTGGGAAAATCTCAATTATTATTTCAAGGAGTTTGTCCTTTTCAAGATCCAGGATGTCGGCATCACCATCAGCCACCTGACCGTGGCGATAGTTGCCGTTGTCCTCTCGCTGGTTGTTTCCAGGATGGTCCGCTCAGCCCTGAGCCGCCACCTCCTGGACAAGTTTGATATCGACAAAGGACTGCAGTACGCGCTGTTGCGGTTCGTGCATTACGTCATTTTGGTGATCGGTATCTATATCGGCCTGAAAACGGTCAATATCCCCCTCGGTGCCATTGTCGGTCTGTTTGCCGTCATCGGCGTCGGCATCGGTTTCGGCCTGCAGAACCTGGCCGCGAATTTTATCAGCGGAGTCATTCTTCTTCTGGAGCGGCCGGTCAAAATCGGCGACCGGCTCGAAGTCAACGAAGTCTGGGGGGATGTCAAGCGGATCAATCTGCGCACCACGCTGATTCAAACCCCGGACAATGTCTCGATCATCGTCCCCAACTCGAAACTGCTGGAAAACGAGGTGATCAATTACAGTTATGGCGATCCGAAAATCCGTCTGCAGATACCGATCGGCATCGCCTACGGGTCCGATTGCGACAAAGCGACCGAGATTATGTGCCAGGTTGCCCGGGACAATCAGCACGTCATGCAAAGCCCTGAACCAAAAGTGCGGTTTCGTGAATTCGGCGATTCCTCGTTGAACTTCATGCTGCTCTGCTGGATTCCCGACGTTGTCGCCAAGTTCGACGTGGTCAGCGAAGTCAACTATGCCATCGATCGGGCTTTTCGTGAAAACGGCATCGAGATCCCCTTTCCGCAAAGGGACCTGCATCTTCGCTCGGCGCCAGGAGTGGTGCGTTTTTCTCCTGCCCGGCAAGCGGGCCAGCCGCCAGCGGAAGACTGAGACCGCGGCCGCATTTTTTAACAGTTCGGGAGGAAGCAATGGGATTGGCGCTGGATCATATTGTGCTGAACGTGGTGGATATTGAAAAAATGCTGAGATTCTACACCGGGATACTGCAGCTTCCGGGCGAACGGCTGGCGGCGTTTGAGGATGGCAAGGTGCCCTTCCCTTCCGTGCGGCTGACGGCGGATACGATCATCGATCTTTTCCCGAAACCGCTCTGGGAAAAATCGAATCCGGAGCCGGTCTGTCGTCCCAACCTCAACCACTTCTGCCTGGTCACGGAGCGACCGGCCTGGCATGAGCTGCAGACCAGACTGCGGGAGCATAACGTGGCCATCGACGCCGGGCCGGTCGAGCGCTGGGGGGCGCATGGCAGCGGCATCTCGATCTACTTCCGGGATCCGGAGGAGAATGTCATCGAAGTGCGCTATTACCACACGGACGAGCAGGACCAGCCGTGCCTGCTCGGCTCATGAGCAGGGACAATCGTCAGCCGGCGCCCCTGAGCAGACCCGGTAAGGGATGCCGGTCATTTTCTACCGACTGAGCGAGGAGGCTTTTTGCGATGATTGCTGAAAAACTCAACGATCCTTCCCTGCTGCGTGACGCGGCATTTATCGACGGAACCTGGGTGGCCGCCGACGACGGCGCGACACTGCAGGTGCGCAACCCGGCGAACGGGGAAGCCATCGCCACGGTCGCGAAGGCCGGCGCCGGGGAAACCGCCAGAGCGATCGCCGCCGCCGCGGCCGCCTGGCCCGCCTGGCGCGAAAAAACCGCCCATGAGCGCGGGGCGCTGCTGCGCAAATGGCATGATTTGCTGCTGCGGCACCAGCCGGACCTGGCGCTGCTGATGACCATGGAACAGGGCAAGCCGCTGGCCGAGGCCAGCGGGGAAATCGCCTATGCCGCTTCCTTTCTCGACTGGTTTGCCGAAGAGGGCAAGCGTGTCTATGGGGACGTTATCCCGCAGCATGACCGGGAGAAACGACTGCTGGTGCTGAAACAGCCGGTCGGGGTCTGTGCCGCCATCACACCGTGGAATTTCCCGGCGGCCATGATTACCCGCAAAGCCGGACCGGCGCTTGCGGCCGGCTGCACCATGGTTGTCAAGCCGGCCTCGGCCACGCCCCTTTCCGCCCTGGCCCTGGCCGAACTGAGTCGCCGGGCGGGAATCCCGCCGGGCGTTTTCAATGTCGTCACCGGCTCGGCAGCGGCGATCGGCGCTGAGCTGACCGCAAATCCGCTGGTCCGCAAACTCACCTTCACCGGTTCGACCGAAACGGGCAAACAGTTGATTGCCGCCTGCGCCGCGACCCTGAAGACCGTCACCATGGAGCTGGGCGGCAATGCCCCCTTTATCGTCTTTGACGACGCCGATCTCGATGCGGCGGTTGCGGGAGCGGTCACGGCAAAATACCGCAATAACGGCCAGACCTGCGTCTGCACCAACCGTTTTCTGATCCAGGCCGGAATCTATGACGACTTCAGCCGCAGGTTTGCCGAGAAAGTCGCCGGCCTGAAGGTCGGCAACGGGCTTGCCGAAGGGGTTCAGCTGGGTCCGCTGATCAATCCGGCCGCCGTTGAAAATATTGAAAAACTGCTTGCCGATGCCGTTGCCAAGGGGGCCGCCATCCTCTCCGGCGGCAAACGACACGGGCTCGGCGGCAACTTTTTTGAGCCGACGGTGATGACCGAGGCGACCGCCGCGATGAGCCTTGCCGACAACGAGATCTTCGGCCCGATCGCTCCGCTCTATCGCTTCCATTCCGAAGCCGAAGCGATCGAACTGGCCAACGCGACCCGCTATGGCCTGGCGTCTTATTTCTATACCCGCGACCTGGCACGCGCCTGGCGTGTCGGCGAAGCGCTGGAATATGGTATCGTCGGCCTCAACACCGGACTGATCTCAACCGCCGTGGCGCCGTTCGGCGGCATCAAGCAATCGGGGTTCGGCCGCGAGGGGGGCAAGTACGGCATCGACGCCTATCTGGAAATCAAGTATCTGTGCCTGGGAGAGATCAACTGAAACGAGCAGCGGAAGATATTTTGCCAACGCGATCCGTCCTTCCCGCCATGGCCGCCCCCGCGGGTTCTGATTCCGGCCGGCGGGTCTGGCTGTGGTGCCGGATTGCGGGACAGCGAACATGACCAGACAGCAACGCCTGGAGCAACTGCAAGAGGGGCGCGGTTTCGACCTGCTGGTCATCGGCGGCGGCGCAACCGGTTGCGGCGTGGCCCTGGACGCGGCAAGCCGCGGCCTCAAGGTCGCCCTGGTCGAAAAGAACGACTTTGCCGAAGGCACCAGCAGCCGCAGCACCAAGCTGCTGCATGGCGGGGTCCGCTACCTGGAAATGGCGATCAAAAAACTCGACCGGGTCCAGTACAACCTGGTCAGGGACGGACTGCGGGAACGGAGCATCCTGTTGAACAACGCGCCCCACCTGAGCAACCGCCTGCCGCTGGTCACCCCGCTCTACCGCTGGTTCGAGGTTCCCTACGTTTTTGCCGGCCTCAAACTCTACGATCTGCTGTCCGGCAAACGCAACATCGGCCACAGCCGCCTGCTGACCCGCAAGGACGCCCTGCGCCGCTTTCCGACCCTCAAGGCGGCCGGACTGAAGGCCGGGGTGCTTTATTACGACGGCCAGTTTCATGATGCGCGGCTGGCGCTGGCCCTGGCCCTGACCGCACAACAGCACGGCGCGGCGATCATCAACCATGTCGCCGTCAGCGGCTTGCTCAAGAAGGGCGGAAAACTCGCCGGGGCGCAACTGACCGATGCCCTGAGCGGAGCAAGCTGGCCGCTGCACGCCAGAGGGGTGATCAACGCCACCGGACCTTTTGCCGACCGGATCCGGGCCATGGACAACGCCGCGGCGCCCGGCATTCTTTCGATCAGCACCGGCATTCATATCGTGCTGGACAAGCGCTTCGCCCCGCCCGACACCGGCCTGCTGATTCCCGAAACCGATGACGGCCGGGTCCTGTTTGTCTTGCCCTGGCAGAATCATGCCCTGATCGGCACCACCGACGAAGCGGCGGAGCTCAGCGAACACCCCCGACCCCGGCAAACGGAAATCGACTACCTGCTGCGTCACGTCAGCCGCTACTTCAATCTGCAGGTCGACCGTGCGGACATCAAGGCCGTCTGGTCGGGGTTGAGACCGCTGGTCCTTGACCCCGCGGCCGCCGACACCGCCCGGCTGGCCCGCGACCATGT
>DASWJX010000335.1:0-9570 GCA_036396915.1 Geopsychrobacteraceae bacterium
GGTCGCGCTCATCGAGTATCGCGACGGAACCATCATCGATGCCATACGCAAAGTTAAAAGCTGAGCTGCTGGCCGCCCGCGATCGGCGCGAGGCGGCCCTGCGCGAGGCCCTTGGCGACCGCCACCGCACCCTGCTGCAGCTGTCGCTCAACCTGCCGGGCGCGGACAAGCAGCCGGCGGGCGCGGGCGCACTGTTTTGCTGGGCACAAGACCGCTTGCGCGCAGAGCTTCCCGCGCTGCAAAAACTGACTGAACACAGCGACAGTCTGGGACCCTGGGCGCTCTATGCCGTCCGCGTGCCGGCCACCGCCACCAAGCGGCGGACCCTGTTGCTCGAAGCCGCTGCGCCCGCCGGCCGTCTGCTCGATATCGATGTCTACGACCGGCGGGGCAAGGCCTGCGACAGAAAACAGCTGGGGCTGCCGCAGCGCCGCTGCCTGCTCTGCGCTGCGGCGGCGCGCGACTGCATCCGCCTGCAGCGCCACGGTGCAGAACAACTGAAAGCAAGAATCGATGACCTGCTCACCCCGTTCAGAGCTTGAGAACTTCGCCGCCGCGCTGAGCGACGGCCTCAAGGCGGAACTCTTTCTGACCCCGAAACCGGGCCTGGTCGACCTCTGCGACAGCGGTTCCCACCCGGACCTGTCGCTGAGCGGCATGCTGCAGTCGATCCGCCTGCTGCGCGAGTACCTGCTGGAACTCTGCGGCGCGCTGCGGCGGGGGGAGCGCCTGCCGCAACTGGTCGAGATCGGTCGCCTGGCCGAGCAGCGCATGTACCGACAGTTGGGAACCAACTGCCATCGGGGCGGAATTTTCCTCTGCGGACTGCTGCTGATCGGCCGGTCGCGCTGTGCGGGCAACGACCCGCGGCTGCTGAGCCGGGCGGTCGCCCTGGCCGCCGAGGAGTTTTTCTCCCTGCCCGGACGGCCGGACAGCAACGGCCGCCAGGTCCGCGACCGGTTCCGGGTCGGCGGCATCGTCAGGGAAGCCCTGAGCGGCCTGCCGTCCCTGTTTGAGATCGCCCTGCCCGCCCTTGCCGTCTGTTGCGGCGCGGAAGAACGCGGCATCTGGCTGGCCATGGCCAGGCTGATGCAGCATGTCGAAGACACCACGACCCTGCATCGCTGCGGACAGACCGGCCTGGCCCGCCTGCGCAAAGCGGGTTTGCAACTGGAAACCGCCCTGCTTGCGGGGCACGACCCCGGCCCGCTGCTGTTTCAAATGAACCGCGATTTCCGGGCCATGAAGCTGACCATGGGCGGTGTCGCCGATCTGCTCGGGGTCGCTCTCGGTTGTCATGCCCATCTGCACCGGGCACTGCATGCCCAGGCGCTGCCCGCCCACGGATAAGCATTTTAAACCGGGCGCATTGCATGCGCCCCTACGGAGCAAAAACCATGCGGCGGTGTAGGGGCGCATTGCATGTGCCCATGTCCCACGAACCAACACGAACCCTGGGTCCCGGTTCATCACCGTTCATCCCTGTAAAAACAGATTCAAGGTTGATGCTTTCGCAAGAAAGCAAAATAGCCGATGGCTAAGCAAAAAGCGCCACCTGCAAGGCGCGCGATTGTCGAGCAATGAGGCGTACTTATGTACGTCGAAGCAGCGAGAGCAAGCGCAGCAACGCAGCAGTTGGTGAGTTTTTGCGACGCCATCAAGGTTCTACGTCAAAGGCAATGGGCCGCAGATAAAATCGGATGCTTGCGCATACGCAGATTTTCGCGGATCAAACCAAACCAGACACCAGCAAACCGGGCGCATGCAATGCGCCCCTACGGAGCAAAAACCATGCGGCGGTGTAGGGGCGCATTGCATGCGCCCATGTCCCACTGCAAGGCCCGGTGGTTTTATCACCAACCAACGATGCAGTTGTTGAAAAACCCCTCTTATTTAATGTAGTCTGTGTTTTTCGTACCAAATACCGAAAAGCATTTGCCTGGAGGATCCTGTCTATGCGCCGGCTGCTCGCCTTTTGTCTCCTTTTCATCCTCATCCTGTCCGGCTGCGGGTCCGATTCGACAGCGACCAAGGAGTTCGACCTCGCGCCCCTGTCCCAGATCATCGTGACCTCGGAGAACCCGTTTATTGCCAATAAAACCAGCAATCAGTTTGCCGCCGAGGGGAATTTTTCCAATCTGTTCACGCAGGATATCAGCGCCGAAGTCGTCTGGACGTCTTCCGATCCCGGCGTTGCCACGATCGACGCTAACGGCCTGGCAACCGCGGTCGCCCCCGGCACCACCCAGATCACCGCGACGCAAGATGGCGTGTTCGACTTCTTCTTCCTGACGGTAACCGACGCGACACTCAGCAGGATCGACATTGCTCCGGTTGCCCCGGCGGTGGCCAGGGGACTGACCCAGCAGTTCACGGCACAAGGAACCTTCTCCGACGCCAGCGAACAGTCGTTGACCGGTTCCGTCACCTGGTCATCGGTCAACACGAATATCGCGGCCATCGATCAAACCGGACTGGCGACGGCCCTGCTGGAGGGGACAACCAATATTACCGCCGCTTTTGACGGCGTCACCAGGACCACGCAACTGACGGTCGTTGCCGCGGCCCTGACCGCCATTGAAATAACCCAGACCCTTTCCGAGGTTCCGCAGCAGGTGAACGTAAAACATATCGCGACAGGTACCTTTTCCGACGGCACCAGCAGCGATATAACGGCCCAGGCGAACTGGTCTTCTTCCGATGAATCCATCGCCACTGTCGCAGCGTCGGGTATCGCCGTCGGATCCGCCGCCGGAAGCGTGACGATCACGGCCGCCATGAACGCGCTCTCCTCCTCCGTGACGCTGAACGTCACGGAAGCATTTCTGGTTCAGATCAACATCACTCCGGCAACTCCCACCGTCGCCGCGGATAACACCCTGCAATTAACGGCAATCGGCGTCTTTAACAATAACGCAACGGCGGACATCACAACGGCGGACATCACCGCCCATGCGCTCTGGACGACAAGCGACGGCAGCATCGCCACGCTCAGCAACATCACCGGTTCGGAAGGGTTGGCCACAGGGAGCAATGCCGGAACGACGACCGTGAACGCAACATCGGGAACCATAACCGGCTCGACGGTTCTCACCGTCAATTAAAAGAATTTTCCCGGACCACGGCGCGCGGCCGCGGACGGCATTCAAGGATAAACACCAGGAGGACGCGTTGAAACAACTGGCCAGCACAATCATCGGCAGCCTGGGTCTGCTGTTTTGCATAGCAACAACGGCAGCCGCCGACCACCCGCGGCCCTACCTCAGCCTGATCGGCGGACTCAACCTGGCCGACGAGATGACCCTGTCGGACCGGGGCGGCGACTTTATCACCACCTTCGAACCAGGCTTCTTTGCCGGCGGAGCCCTCGGCTACGATCTCGGTGACGGCTTCCCGCAAATCGGCAAAGGGCGCATCGAACTGGAAGTCGGCTACCGCTACAATGAGTTGCACGACACGCAATTTTCCACCGGCACGCTGGATTCCGCGGGCGACCTGTCAACACTCAGTGTCATGGTCAACACCGTGGGCGAATACAGGGAGTATGCCCCGACCTATTTCCCCTATTTCGGAGTGGGGATCGGAGCAGCCGTCATCTCGATGAACGAGACCAGCGTTGCGGGGCATCCGCTGATCGACGACAGCAGCGTGCAACTCGCCTACCAGCTCCTGGCAGGCGTTTGCCTGCCGCTCGGCAAAAACCTGGCGATGGACCTTGGGTACCGTTACTTCGGCACCCTGGACCCTGAATTCACCGATTCCCGGAACAACAAGGTCGAGGCGGACCTCGGCAATCACGCGATTGAAATCGGACTGAGACTCCGCTTCTGAGCTGTGGCAGCCGCCCCCGACAACCGGAGGCAGGCGCCGGCGCCCCGAGCCGGGCCTTGCCGCCGAGCAGCAGCCCCTGCCGGACACTCAGCGCGGCCGCGCCGGCACCATGCCATCATCCCCTCGTCACGCCCGGTCGCTTCACGGCACCGCAGGCACGCCAATCCGCTGTTTTACTCGAAGCAATAAAATCCCTTTTTTCCTATTTTTTCAGCGATATAACCGCCTGGCTGTTCGCAGGATTGCGAATCCGCAGGATTACCGCTGGCATAACGATAAGTTAGCTCTGTCCTGGCCTATCTCAGGCAGGCTTATTCCCGCTTATATATTTGCAATCCTGCGAACTTGTCTGTCTTACGCTTCCGGACCGGTCCGCGCAAGCCATCGATTCTCCATCTATTTTTAAAAAGACAAGAAAAGTAAAACCTTAACTGGCCGCGATCAGAATCTATGAAAATCCGTAAGATCTGAAGAAATCCTGTTAAGGGTTTTAGCCATAGATCTTGATAGATTTTCATCGCGGCTCATAGTGCTTTTGCCTTATCCACAGCAGCCCTTTCATCCCAGTTTACAACCAATGGGACAATTCCGGGCGTCGTAATACGTTTTGTCCTTTACCGTCCTCCCTCCACAAGAAAGACAAGAAAATAATCGTTTTTTAGAACATTGGTATATCGATTGCTAACAACAGAGGGAGGATTTTCACCACTCGTGGGTTTGGAACAAATGCCGGGCAACACCGCCCGGCAACAACCGGGCAGGGAGACACAAACCATGCAGGCGACAATCAATGATGTCACTATCGGCTATGACGATGCAGGACAAGGTCCGGCGGTAGTCTTTATCCATGACTTTCCGCTCAACCGCAAGATGTGGCGGCAGCAGGCGGAAGCGGTTGTCGCGGCCGGTTTCCGGGTGATCAGCCCGGATTTACGCGGCTTCGGCAGCAGCGAACTGGAAACCGACTGCTGCACGATCAGCACCTACAGCCAGGACATTGTCGCCCTTCTCGACTTTCTCGGCATCGGTCGCGCCGTCTTCTGCGGGCTGTCGATGGGCGGCTACATCCTCTTCGACCTGCTGGAACATCACCCCCACAGGGTTGCCGGAGCCTGCCTGGTCTCGACCCGTCCCGTTGCCGACGATATCCACGAACGCGCCAAGCGTGCCGAATTTCTGGGCGCCCTGCACAAGGGGCTGGCGGATGAGGTGCGCGATGAGCTGTACGGCATGCTGATTACCGGCCAGGAAGAAAAAATGCCGGCAAGCTGCAAAAACGAGATCCTGGCCCTGACCCGCAACGTCAGGCCTAAAACCCTGACCGCCGCGATTCTGGCCATTACCCGCCGCAAGGATTACACATTTCAACTGCAGAACATGAAAACCCCGACGCTGGTGATCGGCGCCGAGCACGACCGGATCACCCACCCCCGCCATTCCGAAATCATGGCCCGGCAGCTCCCCAACTGTTACAAATCGGTCACGCTGGACTGCGGTCATCTGGTCAACATGGAAAAAAGCCAGGCGTTCAACGCGCACTTCGTCGATTTTCTCAACCGGCTGAACCCTCAGCCCCGGAGTGCGGCGGCCATGATCCGGTCGGCGATCTGATTGCGGATCCGGCAGCGAGCGTGACAGGGACGGCTCTTGCGCGGAGGCCGTCCCTTTTTTGATGTTGGCCAAAACAGGACTGCTAAATTTTCAACAGATCTGGCACAATGGGTCCGAAATCGCTACGAGCACCCTTCCCGCACCCTGCACCTTGACCCGGAAAAATCATGGATACACTGTCCGTTCCTCAGGGAAACTTCCGCCTTGCCCGCTATCCCGAGCTCAAAAACCGTTCACTGCGCGCCTGGGATGCGGCCGACGTCTATCTGCTGAGGGAACTTTATGACAGCGGCCCCCTGCACCCGGGGATTGAGGTTCTGCTTGTCAATGACCGGTTCGGCGCGCTGTCCGTGGCACTGGCCGATCTCAGGCCGCAGATGATGTCCGATTCGTTTCTGGCCCACCGGGGGACCGAGCTCAACCTGCGGGAAAACCATCGGCCGGCCGACGCGGTCAGACTGCTGACCAGCCTGCAACCGCCGCACGGACCTCTCGATCTGGTGATCATCAAGATCCCGAAAACCCTGGCGCTGCTGGAGGACCAGCTGCATCGCATCCGCCCGCGGCTGACCGCGGACAGCCGGATCATCGGCGGCGGCATGGTCAAGGGGATTCACCACTCGACCCTGCAACTGTTCGAGCAGATCATCGGACCGACCGAAACCTCGCTGGCCCGTCAGAAGGCACGCTTGATTTACAGCCGCTTCGATCCGGACCTGGCGCCGGGAGCCAGCCCTTATCCCAGCGAATACCGTCTGGAAAACAGCGGTCACCGGCTCATCAATCACGCCAATGTCTTTTCGCGCGAACGTCTCGATATCGGCACCCGCCTGTTTCTGGAGCGGATCCCGGCTACGCCCGACCGGCAACGGATCGTCGATCTCGGCTGCGGCAACGGCGTGGTCGGCCTGATCGCCGCCGAGCGGAATCCGGCGGCGGAGCTGATCTTTGTCGACGAGTCCTACATGGCGGTCGCTTCAGCCGAAACCAATTTCCGAAATGCGTTCGGTGCCGCGCGCCAAGCCCGGTTCCTGCCGACCAACTGCCTGGATGGCATCGCCGCCGGGAGCGTCGACCTGGTATTGAACAATCCCCCCTTCCATCAGCAGAGCGCGGTCGGCGACCACATCGCCCGGGCGATGTTTCGAGCGTCAATGAAGGTCTTGAAATCCGGCGGGAAACTGCTGGTGGTGGGCAATCGCCATCTGGGCTATCATTTCAAACTCAAGCAACTGTTCGGCAACTGCACGCTGGTGGCCGGCAACCGCAAGTTTGTCATTCTGCGGGCCGACAAGAAAAGCAGCCGATAAAGCCCGCCCTTTGCGTGCATCCCTGCTGTTCCGGCGACTGGACGGCAGCAGTCCGAGCGTCTTTCAGTGCGGATGAAGCGCTTTTCCGTAGTGTTTGTACAAGGTCAGTTCATAATCGCGGCCGATGATTTCGGACGGATCGTATTCCGGTGCGGTCTTGATCGCCTCAGTGCCCAGGTCGACCATCACCTTCTGTTCGACCCATTCGATTTTCCGGATCCAGGCCGGTGAAATCAGGACTTTTTTGCCGGGCAGCCAATGCCGGGTGGCGATTTCCAGGTAGCGAACGGTCCAGTCCTGATCATCCAGGATAAAATCCTTAACGTGACCGATCTCGCCATCCTGAGCCTGAATGTGATAACCGTCGACCTCGTCACTGCTGCGCAGATGGGGATCATCGGGCTGCTCGGGCGGCTCCGCGGCCTGGAGCGGCGGAAAGGTCGGCGCGGCTTCCTGCAGGGGATCGCTGATCCAGTAGGGTTCCCAGCCGTAATGATTGTAGTATTCCTGTTCATAGTGGCGCGAAACCGGCAGTTTCGTGTCGACCGGCGGGCAGCTTTCGATCCGCGCGCGGGTCAGCTTGACGTCGATCAAGCCGTTCTCTTCATCAACCTCCTGAATAACCGAAGGGACAATCAGAACGTCCTGACCGAGCAGCCAGTTGCCGGTACGCACCACCAGATAACGGACAATCCAGGACCGGTCATTGAAGTAAATCTGTTTCAGATGACCGATCTCTCCGTCACTCGCCTTCAAACCGTAGCCCCGTAAATCACTGAGCTTGCGTAGTTGCCGCATCTAACGCTCCTTTATGGATAGTGATCTTCCCTGCGTTTATCGCCGGCGGCCCTAGCCGTTGCGGCACGCATCAGGAATGAAGAACCCGGGCCAGATTGACGGCCATGAACTGCGGTTGCGGACAGCGGATCCGCTCCAGAAACTCCGCGATCGGCCCTTCGCCCTCTCGCGTCGCCGGCAGGGTCTGCAGCTTGTTGACGCTGACGAACCCTTCGCTCTTCCGGTAGACCTCCATGGCGTCCACGAGACCGGAAAAGACCTGATGATGCTGAACGAAATGCAGAACTTCGGTCCGGATTTGTCGTTGCGCATAATCCCGACGTTTGTCGTCATTGCCCTGATACTTTTCGGGATAAAAATCGATGGCGGCGCTGATGTCCCCCACCTGAACATGGCAGCGGGTCAGATCGCCGCAGACACGGGTGCAGGGGTCGTGAAGGGCGTAAAACTCCACATCACTCAGGAAGATCCGCCCTGAGCGATGCTCATGGTTCCGCGCCCGATGGGTGGCGCTCGATTGTTCGTTGAGGATGTCCGGCAGGGAGAGCAGGTAAGGATTCTGTGGCATCCTCAGCTTGCCGACCACGGCAAAAAACTGGCCGCCGGGGAAAACAACAATTTTTCTCGCTTCCTCCATCATGGCCGACCTCCCTCGCAAGGATGAATTAACGATCCGCGCAACCCGGTCAATCCGAAAAACAAGGGGGAACCGACGAGAAATTCCATGCGGTTCAGCTATCAAGTATACACAATGTTGATGGCGTCGCAAAAATGCACCAACTGCTGCGTTGCCGCACGTGCTCTCGCTGCTTCGACGCAGGTAGGTACGCCTCAGGCTCGGCAATCGCCCGCCTTGCGTGTGGCGCTAGCAACATGGATGCTTTTTTGCTAAAGCATCCCTATTGCGCAAACCGATTCCGGACACCGGAGAATTTTATTTCCGGCACGACCGACAGCTGCGGCGGCTGTTACAGGTAGGTCCTGGCGCCGGCGTAGGTTCGCATAAAGAAGCTGTTCGACAGGCTGGCAATCCGCACGGTTTTGCCGGTGCGGGGGGCATGGATAAAATTCCCGTCGCCGATATAGAGCCCCACATGGTTGATCTGCTTCCCGCCCCCGATGGCGAAAAAGACCAGATCGCCCTTGCGCAGTCCGGTTTTCGCGACGGCGCGCCCCTTCTTGAACTGCTGGTGTGAAACCCTCGGCAGATTGAGTCCGTTGAGCCGATAGCTGACCATGGTCAGACCGCTGCAGTCGAAGCCGTTTTCAGTTGTCCCGCCCCAGCGGTAGGGCACATCCAGAAACTGCCGGGCGGTCCTGACCAGTTCCTCTCTGATATCGCCCTGGCCGCTTTTGCGGATGCGCGCCGCGGCGTACTCTTGCGGAACGATGATGAAGAAGTTGCCGATGACGCCCTCGCTCTGCAGCGTTTCGGCATCCCGCCGTGCGGCGGCATAGGTTGCGTAATCACCGAAGCGGACCTTGTAGAGCCCCGACTCGTGCCGAAAGTGATAGGCGTCGACCCCCTTTCCTTCCAGAGCGCGCTGCTGCCCGACGGCGTTGTCAAGGCTGGAAAACGCTCCCACCTGTATCGAAAACTCCATGCTTTTCAGCGCGGAAGCGTCCGTTTGTTCCGGTAGCGATGCTGCAAGCAACGCGGCAATCGGGTCATGGTTGCCGCTTGCCGGGGCGAAGCGGTGCGGCGGGCTGCAGGCGGACAGGCAGACCAGGCTCAGCGGCAAAAGACCGATAAAAAGAGCAGCTCTGGGTGCGGCGCGCCATGGCCGTTTACCCCTGTTTGCCATGATCGAGAGCAGCCGGCTCAAGCGGCATCTTTGCGACAAACGACCACCAGCTTGTGCCTGGCGCGATGGAATGTCGAGCGGCCGACGACCCTCAAGCCGCAGGTTTCCAGCAGCGTCGTTAATTGTCCGGTCGTGAAAATCTGCTTGTGCCGATAGGGTTTCGGAGAATAGCAACGGCCCAACAGCAGGGGCTTGCTCCCCAGGCTGAAACGGTA
>DASWJX010000336.1:0-5941 GCA_036396915.1 Geopsychrobacteraceae bacterium
GCAAGCGACTTTGCCCGAGTGATGCAAGAAGATTTGGAACCCTGCCCTTCGCTTGCCGGAAGGGACCGGACAGGCCGCTTCAACATCGACCCGGAAAACCTCAAAAACGGCCTCGGCCAGCTGGTTTTGACGCTGGTGAAACTTCTGCACGAGCTTCTGGAGCGTCAAGCCATCAGACGGATCGAGGCGGAAACCTTAAGCGAAGAGGAGATTGAACGACTCGGAGTCACTTTGATGCGGCAAGCCCAGGAGATCGAACAACTTCGACAGCTATTCAACCTGGAAGAGAAGGATCTCAATCTCGACCTGGGCCCTTTAGGAAAGCTTTTATGAGGAGGACCTCCCATGGCGATACAACGCGCCACGCCGCATGCTATCGAGAGCACCAACCTGGCCGATCTGCTCGAACGGATTCTGGACAAGGGGATCGTCATCGCCGGGGACATCAAGATTAAACTGGTGGAGGTGGAACTGCTGACCATTCAGATCCGGCTGGTCATTTGCTCCGTGGAAAAGGCCAAGGAAATGGGCATGGATTGGTGGGTGAACAACCCGGCTTTCAACACGCAGGCGCCCCGGGAGCATTTGTCGGATTCCAGGAGCGTGTCGGACTATACGGACCGAAGCGAAAATCTGGAAGCTTGAGACCAGATTTTGGCTCGTTTGAGAGCTCACAGCCATAGCTATGGGCCGAAAAGGAGCTGAAATATGGGCCAAGCAGCCGAATTTGCAGCCGGTTCATGGATAGCCCGACACGCTCCTAGTGCGGAGACGGGAAAAGGTCGGGAATAAACGACTGCTGCGCGGTCATCTTTTCAACCACGGCGGTCAGCAGCTTGATCGCCTGTTCCAGATCGCCCAGCGCCAAAACCTCGACCGGCGTATGCATGTAACGAAGCGGGATGCCGACCAGGGCCGTGGCCACACCGCCGCGCGAGAGCTGCATGACGTTGGCGTCGGTGCCGGTGGCGCGCGGCACACCGATGACCTGGACCGGGATTTCACGCTCCCGGGCGGTCTGCATGATCAGGTCGAACAGGACCGGATTGATGTTGGCCCCGCGCGCGATCACCGGTCCCTTGCCGACCTCGACCCGGCCGATCCCCTTCGGCTCCACGCCGGGGCTGTCGGTGGCATGGGTCACTTCGACGACAATGCCGACCTCCGGCTTGACGCCGTAGGTGCTGGTTGCCGCCCCGCGCAGACCGACCTCCTCCTGCACGGTGGAGACGGCATAAACTTCCGACGTGTTGTTGGCCGATTGCTGCAGCTGCTTGAACACCTGGGTGACGATGAACGCGCCCATCTTGTCATCGAAGGCCCGTGAGGTCAGCCGATCCCCCTGCAGTTTTTCCATGCCGACGGCAAAGGTCACCGGATCGCCGATCCGCACCAGCTTCTCCACCTCTGCGCGGCTGCTGCAGCCGATATCGATAAACTGGTCCTTCAGCTTGATGACGATTTCGCGGTCCTGAGGTTCGATCAGGTGGATCGCTTTCTTGCCGATCACGCCCGGCACCGGCCCGGTGGCGGTATGAATCCGGATCCGCTGCCCCGGCGACAGATGCGGATCGACGCCGCCGATCGCGCCGAAAAAGATGAAGCCGTTATCGTCGACATACTGGACCATGAAGCCGATTTCGTCGCAGTGTCCGGCCAGCATGACCCTGGGTCCGCCGTTGCCGTCCAGGCGGGCGATCAGGTTGCCCATCACGTCGCCCTCTATCCCGCTGGCGACAGGCTCCAGCTGCTTGCGGATCACCCGCTGCGCGGGCTGCTCATAGCCGGAAGGGCTCGGCGTTTCGACCAGTTCCTTGAGAAAATTGAAATCCTGCTGGTTCATGGTTGCTCCGGTGAAAAATTGCGGCACATCATCGCCATGCTAAAGAAAGCGGCCGGCGTCCTGCTCAGCCCTTGATCCTGGCGACCAGCTCGGCGGAATTCTGCCGCGCCCGGGCCACCTCGTCATCGCTCAGCCCGGCGCCCCGGGCCACCCGGCAGGCCATCTCCAGCGCCAGCAGATCGCCGGGAGCGTGGGCATCGTTGTTGATCACCAGTCTGGCCCCGTATTTGCGGGCCAGCTGCGCCACGTGACCGTTGGTCAGACTGTGCCCCTTGCGGGTGGTGAGCTCCAGGCAGACGCCGTTTTCGACCGCCAGCGCGACATCTTCCTCACTGATCAAACCCGGGTGGGAAAGGATATCGACCTGCGCTTCGATGGCGGCCCGGTTGGTGCCCGGCGCGACCGGCTCGACGATGGTTTCGCCGTGACAGACGATGAGCTGGGCGCCGAACTGCCGGGCCTTGCGGGCGCAGGCGTCGATCATCTTTGGCGGCACATGGGTCAGCTCCACCCCGGCCAGAACCTGGAGATTGTTCGCCTGTCCCAGCTCGTCAACCACGCCGACCAGATGGGAGAGCAGCACTTCAAGGTTGCTCTGGTCGGCGTGGTCGGTTATCGCCAGCGCCCGGTAGCCGGCGACCGCCGCGCGCCGGATCAGTTCGGCCGGGATCAGTTCGCCGTCGCTGAAAATTGTATGGGTATGCAGATCGATCATCTAAGTACCTCTTCGCCTTAAGGGTTTGCAGCCGACAGCTCGCCCAGGTTGGAATTGCGGAAGACCCTGGTGATCCGCACCTTGACCAGTTTGCCGATCAGTTCGGGCGGGCCGGAAAAGTTGACGATCCGGTTCCAGGTGGTGCGGCCGAAGAGCTGCCCCTCCCCCTGTTTGCTCGCCCCTTCGACCAGCACCTCCAGTTCGCGGCCGAGATCGCTGTTCCAGATGGCAGCGCCGTTTTTCTGCTGCAATTCAAGCAAACGGTCGAAGCGCTGCTGTTTCACCTCCGCCGTCAGCTCATCGGCGAACTCGGCGGCGGCGGTTCCGGTCCGTCTGGAATAGAGAAAGGTGAAGGCATCCGCATAGCCGACCCGGGCGACCAGATCGAGGGTCGCGGCGAAATCCTCTTCGCTTTCGCCGGGAAAGCCGACAATCACATCGGTGGTCAGGCGGATGTCGGGGCAGGCTTTTTTCAGCCGCTCAACCTTGCGCAGATAATCGTCCCGCCGGTAACCGCGGTTCATGGCCTCCAGAATCCGGTCGGAACCGCATTGGACCGGCAGGTGGATATGGTGACAGAGTTTGTGCAGCGTGCCGAAACAGTCGATCAGCTGGTCGGACATGTCCTTGGGGTGCGAGGTGGCGAAGCGCAGTCGCTCCAGTCCTTCAACTTCGTCGATCCGCCGCAGCAGTTCGGCGAAGCTGATCTCCCCCTCTTCCTTGAGTCCGTAGGAATTGACGTTCTGCCCGAGCAGGGTGATTTCTCGAACCCCCTGCGCCACCAGATCCCGGATTTCCGCCAGCAGCTCCCCGCTGGGGCGGCTGATTTCCCGGCCGCGCACATAGGGAACGATACAGTAGGAGCAGAAATTATCGCAGCCCTGCATGACGGTGACGAAGCGGGTGACGCTGTCGCCGACCGTCCGCTGCGGAAACAGGTTGAGCCGGGTTTCCCGGTCGAGAAAATCGGTGGCGTTGCCGCGCCCGGCCTGCTGCTCGGCCTGCTGCACCAGTTCCGGCAAACGATGGATATTGTGGGTACCGAAGACCAGATCCAGGTACGGGATCTTTTCCAGCATCCGCTCCCCTTCCTGCTGGGCGACGCAGCCGCCGACCCCGATAATCAGTTCGGGACGCCGGTCCTTGATCGGCTTGAAACGGCCCAGATGGCCATACACCCTGCGTTCGGCCTTGTCCCGCACCGAACAGGTATTGAGCAGCACCAGATCGGCCAGGTCCGGCTGGTCGACCCGGGCATAGCCGATCTGGTCGAGCAGGGCAACGATCCGTTCCGAATCAACGACGTTCATCTGGCAACCGAAGGTTTCCAGGAATACTGTTTTCTGCATGCGTTTCTTTGATCCTTGATGCTTTCAGCCGGAATCGCGTTGCGACCCGGCCACTAATCGATGCTCACGGCATCCGTTTTACAATTCGGCGCATCTTAACCGCCGGGACAAAACAAATCAAACGGATTCAGGCGCCGGCTGCCGCGCAGACGCTGGTTCGAGGTTGGCCAGCAAGTACTGCGGTTGTTCGAGGCAATACAGAATGGTGCCCCCCGGCCGCGTGCGGTGGCGGATGCTGATACTGGCCAGCTGTTCAGCATAGCGCTTCTGCTGCCAGGAGGCAATTTCGCTGCGGGGCAGTTCCCGGATCCGCCTGCGCAGCAAACCGCTTCGGATCAGCAGTTTGCGATCGGTCAGGCAGTAAAAAACCTGCTCCCATTCCAGCCGGGCCTTGACGAGTTGCCCCGGCCCGACGAGGAAAGAGGCAACAATCAGCGGCAGCGGAATCAGCATCAGGGTCCGGGAAGAGCCGTCCTCGGCCCCTTGCAGAGCGAGCATCTGCCAAATACTGCCGACCAGAAACAGCAGCAGGGCGATCGCTGCCGGTTTCCAGTTGCGAAAGGTGTAGCAGCGCGGGGCGGGGCGCCCCTGCCAGAGAATCCGTTCTTCCGGCTGTACATAGGCCTGCCAGTCCATCAGTCCCCTTTCAACTGCTCTAACCGGGTTGCCGCAAGTTGCCCCAGCTTGCCGTCCCGGTCCGCAGCGGCGACGATCAGATACAGGTCGCGGGCCTTGCCCTTGTGGCCGACCTTCTGCTGCGCCTCGGCCAGCAGAAAGGCCGCCTCGACCGTCGGCAGCAGCCGCAGGCTCTGCTCCAGCTGGCTGATGGCCTGAGCGTACTGCCACTTCTGCAGGTAGACATAACCGAGTCCGAGCCGGGACTGGGCATAATCCCCGTCCAGATTGACCGCCTTGAGCAGGTAACGCCGTGCCGGAACCGGATCCTCGTTACGCAGGTAGGCCAGCCCCAGACCGGTCAGAATCAGGGCCTGCTCCGGAGCCGACTGCAGCGCCTGATGGTAGGTTTCGATCGCCGCGGCAAGCTGCCCCTGCCGTTCCAGCCGGCGGGCCTGTTCATAAAGGGCGTACCCCTCTGCAACCTGCCGCGGTTGCTTGACCGGCAGCGGGAACTCGCCGGCATCGGTCCGGCCGCCGGTGCCGGGATAACGCTCGGCAAGATAAGTCCGGGTCTGCTTCAGGCGTTCCGCCGACAAGAGATGACCGTCAGGCAAGCGGTCCGAACCGCCGTTTTCACCGAAGCGTTCGAGATGATCGAGAAGCAACTCCTGAACTTCGCCGACCGCGGTCGGCGCAAAACCGGCCGCCACCATCAGGTCGATGGCGAGGCGGTCTGCTTCGAGCTCCTGGGCAAGGCTGTAGCGTGGTTCGCTCAGGCCGCTTTGCCCCTGCGCCAGACCGGTCAGCAGGACGGCATAGTCGCCGGCGGCGGAAAGGTCGGCGCGCAGCGCGGCGGGCGCTGCAAGCGGCAGCTGATGCCGGGCGGCAAGATGACCGATTTCACCGGCCAGCACCGCCGCGAGCTGCGCTTCCGTCTGCAGTGTGAGCAACAGGCCGCGGCTGACGGCAACAAAACCGCCCGGCAGGGAGAGCGCCTTCGGCGCGGAGTCGTTCAGCACCGCAAAGCGGTAATCAGACCCGCCATCCCGGCTTGCCGCCGCCAGCGACTGCCCGATCCGCGCGACATGGGCGGCCAGTTCCCGGTCGGGATAAATCCCCCCCGACTGCTGGACGATCTGCTGATAGGCTTGCCGGCCGAGCGTTTGCTGCTCCGCGGCGGTCAATTGCCGTCCCCGTTCCTGACCATTGGGTATGACCGGCACGGCGCAGCCGGACAAAACCAGCAACAGCGCCGCCGTCAGCAGCAGGCCGACAAACACCCGCACCCTTTCATGATACTTCAATCGCGCCTCCGCAATCGGCATGGAATTTCTTGGAGAAACCTCAGTGGAAAAATCTTTGATGAAGGAAAATCACCTGTCCCTGTTCAGCCGTGATCCGTTGCGACAGGGTTTG
>DASWJX010000337.1:0-7115 GCA_036396915.1 Geopsychrobacteraceae bacterium
ACATGGTACGTCGCACAAGCAAGGCTGCAGATTGACGCAGAGATTGCGGAAAAGGGCCGTTTCCGGACAGAAACTAACTGCGGCACCCGGCAAGCGGCCGTCTCTCCGGCGCCTTTACGGACCGGTTTCGTTACTGCTACACTGGGAACGGCACATGTTATGACCATGCTCAGCATCATCGAACAGCAAACGATCTGCAAGGCAGGGCAGGGAACGGGTTTCCTGCCCTGCCTGTTTGATGGCGTCGCAAAAATCCCGCCCTACGGCGTTAAGGCGTTTTTTCAGGACCTCGACATACTTATGTATGCCTTCGCCCCTGAAAAATCACCAGGCCTTGTGGGACAAAATTTTTGCTTAGCCATCCGATAAGGTTATTGCGAAAGCATCTGTTTTAAGTTTCATAAATTTCTACGGAGTAACTATGGCCTGGAGAATTGTTGCAGGATTGAAAGACGGGATCACCGATGCCCGGGGCGAGCGGGTGCGGCGTGAAATTCGTCAGCATCTCGGCTTTAGTCTGGACGCGGTACGGACGCTTGATGTCTATACGGTCGATGCGGAGCTGTCCGCCGCCGAGATCGATGCGGCGGCTCATGGTCCGTTCTCCGATCCGGTTATTCAGGATGTCGCCGTCAACCAGCCGCTGGCCGACGATTTTGATGTGCTGATCGAAGTCGGCTTCCGGCCCGGCGTCACCGACAATGTCGGCCGCACCGCCAAGGAAGCGATTCAGTACCTGACCGGTCGTCCCTTTGCCGCCGGGGAGGGGGTATACACCTCGACCCAGTACCTGCTCAAGGGGCGGATCGACAAGGCCGACGCGGAAAAGATCGCTTCCGGCCTGCTCGCCAACGGGCTCATCCAACGCTGGACGATCCTCGCCAGCGATGAGCTCGATCCGCAGCTCGGCGTACCGGTAAGCGTGCCCCGGGTGATCGGCGACAGCGCTCCGACGGTCCGCTCCATCGATCTGAATGTTTCCGCCGAGCAGCTGATGAAGATCAGTCGCGACGGCATGCTGGCTCTTGGTCTGGAAGAGATGACCGCACTGCAGAGCCATGTCAACGACCCCCGGGTGCGGCAGATCCGGGCCGGGATCGGTCTCGGTCCGGAACTGACCGATGTCGAACTGGAGGCGCTGGCCCAGACCTGGAGCGAGCACTGCAAGCATAAGATCTTCTCGGCCAGGATCGACTATGAAGACGAAAACGGCAATCGTGAAACCATCGATTCGCTGTTCAAAACCTATATCGTCGGCGCGACCCGGGACATCCGCAAAAACATGGGCGAGAAGGACTTCTGCCTGTCGGTCTTCAAGGATAACGCCGGGGTCATCCGCTTCAACGATGACTGGTCTCTGGTGTTCAAGGTGGAAACCCACAACTCCCCGTCGGCCCTCGATCCGTACGGCGGCGCCCTGACCGGGATCGTCGGTGTCAATCGCGACGGGGTCGGCACCGGCATGGGCGCCCGGCTGATTTTCAACACCGACGTGTTCTGCTTCGCCTCGCCCTTTCTGGAAAAGGAACTGCCGCCGCGCCTGCTTCATCCGCGTCGCATTTTCGAGGGGGTCGTCGAGGGGGTCGAGCACGGCGGCAACAAGAGCGGCATCCCGACCATCAACGGCTCCCTGGTTTTCGATGAGCGCTTTGCCGGCAAACCCCTGGTCTACTGCGGGACCGCCGCCATCATGCCGGCGCAGCTCAACGGCAAGCCCTGTCATGAAAAGCAGGTGCTGGTCGGCGATCATATCGTCATGACCGGCGGCCGCATCGGCAAGGACGGCATCCACGGCGCAACCTTCTCTTCGGAAGAGTTGCACGAGGGTTCGCCGGTGACGGCGGTGCAGATCGGCGATCCGATCACCCAGCGGCGGATGTTCGATTTTCTGGCGATCGCCCAGCAGCGCGGCCTCTACAATTCGATTACCGATAACGGCGCCGGCGGACTCTCCTCGTCGGTCGGCGAAATGGCGGAGGACACCGGCGGTTTTGAACTGCATCTCGACCGGGCGCCGCTCAAGTATCCGGGCCTGCAACCTTGGGAGATCCTGATCTCGGAAGCCCAGGAACGGATGACCCTGGCCGTGCCGCCCGAAAATCTGGCGGCTTTCATGACCCTGGCCAGAGAGATGGATGTCGAGGCGACCGAACTGGGCCGCTTCACCGATTCCGGTTATTTCCACTGCCTCTATCAGGGGCGGACGGTGTCCTATCTGTCCATGGAATTCCTTCACGAAGGCGTGCCGCAGATGGTGATCCCCGCCCGTTGGCAGGTCAGGGACCTCGCCGAACCCGACCTGCCCCGGCCCGCCGACCTCAACGCGACGCTGGCCGGATTGCTGGGCCGGCTCAATATCTGCTCCAAGGAGAGCGTCGTCCGCCGCTACGATCACGAGGTTCAGGCGGGGACGGTGATCAAGCCGTTGGCCGGTGTCGCCAACGACGGACCGTCCGATGCGGCGGTGTTCCGGCCGCTTTTCGATTCCTTTGAAGGCACGGTGGTGGCCCACGGCATCTGCCCGAGCTATTCCGATATCGATACCTACCACATGATGGCCTGCGCCATCGATGAAGGGCTGCGCAACTATGTTTCGACCGGCGGTAATATCGAGCATGTTGCCGGTCTCGACAATTTCTGCTGGTGCGACCCGGTCAAGAGCGACAAGACCCCGGACGGCGAGTACAAGGCCGCCCAGCTGGTTCGCGCCAACAAGGCGCTCTACGACTACTGCGTCGCGTTCGGCGTGCCGCTGATCTCCGGCAAGGATTCGATGAAGAACGACTATCAGATCGGCGAGACCAAGATTTCCATCCCGCCGACGGTGCTCTTCTCGGTGATCGGCAAGATCGACGATGTGCGCAAGGCGGTCTCGATGGACGTCAAGCGGCCCGGCGATCTGGTCTACCTGCTCGGCATCACCCGCGACGAACTGGGCGGCTCGGAATATTACGCGAATTTCGGCGAACTGGGCAGGAATGTGCCGCGGGTCGATGCCGGCTATGCCCTCGATCTCTACAAAACGCTGAATCGGGCCCAGCAGCAGCAATTGATCGCCTCCTGTCATGATCTTTCCGACGGCGGGCTGGGCGTCTGCCTGGCGGAAAAAGCCTTCGCCGGCGGCTTCGGCATCAGCGCCGATCTGCGCCAGGTGAAAACCGACGGCCCGCTGCGCGAGGACAAACTGCTCTTTTCCGAATCGCAGAGCCGCTTGCTGGTCACCGTTCGCGCCGACCATCAGCCGGCTTTCGAGGCCCTGTTCGCCGGGCGCGATGCCCGTCTGATCGGGGCGGTCACGCAAGCACCGGAACTGAGAGTGCTCGGACTGCAGGGCCAACCCGTTGTCGCTGCGGATATCTATCAACTGAAAGAAGCCTGGCAGGCGCCGCTCAGGGAGCTGTAATCATGTCTAAGCAGGTAAGAACCATGGTCATTGCCGGCAACGGCACCAACTGCGAGCGGGAAGTGGCGAACGCCTGTCGGCTGGCCGGCGCCGAGGTCGCGGACATCGTCCATGTGGCGGAACTGCTGGCCGGGCGGGTGAAACTCGAAGACTACCATTTCCTGAATCTGGCCGGAGGGTTTCTGGACGGCGATGACCTCGGCAGCGCCAAGGCCGGCGCCAACCGTCTGCTCTACGCGCCGGTGGCCGGGTCAAAGCAAACCGTTGCCGATCAGTTGCAGCAGTTCGTCGCCGACGGCAAGCTGGTGATGGGGGTCTGCAACGGTTTCCAATTGCTGGTCAAGATGGGGCTGCTGCCGGACCTGGACGGTTCCGGCCGGCAGACGACCTCCCTGACCTTCAACAGCGGCGGCCGTTTCGAGGATCGTTGGTCGTGGCTGAAGGTGGATCGGGACTCGCCCTGTATTTTCACCCGCGGACTGGACAGTCTGTATCTGCCGGTCCGTCACGGAGAGGGGAAATTTGTCACCGATTCGCAAGACACATTGCAGGCATTGGACCGGCAACACCTTTCTGTTGTAAAATACGCAGATGCGGACCTGCAGCCGACGATGGCGTATCCCGACAACCCGAACGGCAGTGCCGCGGCGATTGCCGGGATTTGCGATGTCAGCGGCCGACTGTTCGGCCTGATGCCGCACCCGGAAGCCTATGTCCATCGCACCCACCACCCCCGTTGGACGCGTGAAGAGCTGCCGGAAGACGGCATGGGCCTCTGGCTGTACCAGAACGCGGTCCGCTTCGTCCGTGACGAGTTGTTGTAACCTTGATGGCGTCGCAAAAAGTCCGCCCTACGGCGTTACGGCGTTTTTTCAGGACCTCGACCTACCTGATGTAGGCCTTCGCCCCTGAAAAACCACCAAGCCTTGTAGGTCGAAATTTTTGCTTAGCCATCCGCTGAGTTTTTGCAAAAGTATCAACTTTTTTTCATGAAGGGTAGTCTGGTCTAATATGTTCGATAAATTACACGAAGAGTGCGGAGTTTTCGGGATCTACGGTCACCCCGAAGCCGCCAATCTGTCCTACCTGGGTCTTTACGCACTGCAGCACCGCGGCCAGGAAGGGTGCGGGATCGCCACCGCCGACGGCTATCAGCTGAAAGCCCACCGGGGGATGGGTCTGGTCTCGGACGTGTTCAGGTCGGAAGACGTCTTCGAGCGCCTGCCGGGACAGGCAGCCATCGGCCATGTGCGTTATTCCACCGCCGGCGGCAATGATGTCAAAAACTGCCAACCGATCATGGTCGATTATTGTCGCGGCAGCATCGCCGTGGCCCACAACGGCAATCTGGTCAATGCCGATGAGCTGCGCGACCGTCTCGAGAAAAAAGGCTCGATCTTTTCGACGACCTCGGACACCGAAACCATCATTCATCTGATCGCCAGGACCCAGGCCGAGTCGCTGTCCGATCGCATCGGCGAGGCCTTGAACCGGGTTCGCGGCGCCTACAGCCTGGTCTTTCTGACCGAAACCCGCATGGTGGCGGTGCGCGATCCGCACGGTTTCCGGCCGTTGAGTCTCGGCATGCTGGACGGCGCCTACGTGGTCGCTTCCGAATCCTGCGCCTTCGACCTGATCGAAGCGGAATTCATCCGGGAGATCGAACCGGGGGAAATGATTATTTTCACCAAGGACGGCATGAAAAGTTACTTCCCCTTTAAAAAGGTCGAAGTGACCCCTTGCGTCTTTGAATATATTTACTTTGCCCGCCCGGACAGCCGGATTTTCGATCGCATGGTTTACCCGGTGCGCAAGGAATTCGGCCGGCAGCTCGCCCGGGAACATCCGGTTGAGGCCGACATGGTGATTGCCGTTCCCGATTCGGGCGTCCCCGCCGCCATGGGCTACGCCGAGGAGGCGGGTCTGCCGCTGGAACTCGGCCTGATCCGTAATCACTATGTCGGTCGCACCTTTATCGAGCCGCAGCAGTCGATCCGCCATTTCGGCGTCAAGATCAAGCTGAATCCGGTCCGCGAAATTCTTGCCGGCAAACGGGTGGTGGTGGTCGATGATTCGATCGTGCGCGGAACCACCTCGCGCAAGATCGTCAAGATGTTGCGCGATGCGGGCGCCAAGGAGGTGCATCTGCGCATCTCCAGCCCGCCGGTCAGCTTCCCCTGTTTTTACGGCATCGATACCCCCTCGCGCAAGGAGCTGATCTCGGCATCGCATACCATCGACGAGATCGCCACCTATGTGACGGCGGACAGCCTCGGTTATCTGTCTCTTGAGGGTCTGACCCGCTCGGTGGAAAAATCCGGCGCCGGTCCCGCGCACTTCTGCGAATCCTGTTTCAGCGGCAAGTACCCGGTCAAGTTTCCGCGCGTCAAGACCGACAAGCAGATGGGTTTGTTCTACGATAAGACGGACAGTTAGGTTGATTGATTTAATGTGATTTCCAAGGAGCGAGTGATGAGTGTCAAGGCACAACTGAAAACAATTATCCGGGAGATGTCCTACGAAGAGCGTGAAGTCACCCTGGCTTCCGGGCGCAAGAGCAATTTCTACTTCGACGGCAAGCAGACCACGCTGCATGCGCAGGGCGGTCTGCTGGTCGGCAAGGCCTTTTATGCCGAGGTCAGGCAGTTTCCCGGACCGATTCACGGGGTCGGCGGCCTGACCATGGGGGCGGACCCGATTGCCACCGCCACCTCGATCGCCGCCCAGCTTGAGGGGGTCGACATGCATGCCTTCATCATCCGCAAGGAGCCGAAAGGGCACGGGACCGGCCAGTGGCTGGAGGGGCGCAAAAATCTGCCGCCCGGATCACGGGTGGTTATCGTCGAGGACGTCACCACCACCGGCGGTTCTTCGCTGCAGGCGGTGGAACGCGCCCGGGAAGAGGGCCTGGAGGTGGTCGGCATCGTGACCCTGGTCGATCGCGAAGAGGGGGCGCGCGCCAATATCGAAGCGGCGGGCGTTGCGCTGCGCGCCGTCTTTACCCGCGGCGAGATTGTTGGTTAAAAAAAACGCCGGAATCGACTACGATTCCGGCGTTTTTTTTTGTTCGATGTTCGATGTTCGATGTTCGCGGTTGCTAATCCTCGGCTGGAATTCTGAAGACGTCGAGGACCCCCGGCAGGGCCAGCAGGGCGTCCCTGGCGATGCGGCCGGTATCGCCGACCACCCCGAGGATGGTCCGGTCCGCCCCGGTCGATTGATGAAAATCGCAATCCTGCTCGACCAGAAACTGCTTGACCTGCTCCAGCTGGTTCTCTGTCGCCTTTTTACTCATCACCACCAGCATTTATAGACTCCCTTTGGTGCGGATCCGCTCCAGACGGCGGCTCTCGTCGATGACCCGTTCGAACATCCGGACAATCGCCTCATTGTCGAGGGGGCCGGGGTTGATCTCTTTCATGCGCTCGAAGATCAGTTTCTCCCGTTTCGGATCGTAGATCGGCAGATTCAGCCGTTTCTTGACTTCACCGATTTCCAGCGCCAGCTCCGCGCGCTGGTTGAAAATCCGCAGAAGCTGTTCGTCCAGTTGATTGATCTTGAGTCTGATCTCGTCGATAGTCACGATGCCGCATGCCTTTCCTGTCAGTGCTTGATCTTCAATGGTGCGCCGGGGATGACGGTATCGTGGCGATACTTGCGGTCATCCCGTTTCGGGTAGTCCAGCGTGTAGTGAAGGCCGCGGCTTTCGTGG
>DASWJX010000338.1:0-8978 GCA_036396915.1 Geopsychrobacteraceae bacterium
GCGGCCGGCAAACAGATAACCGGCCAGCCCGGAGAGCGCCACCAGCGCCGAAAGCCTGCCCCGGCTCAATTGCAGCAGCAGATTCAGCCGCTCCGGCAGCGCGGCGGCCGGCAGCGCGACGCTATGGCGTGACGAAAAGCGCATCTGGTTGACCCTACTCGTCCGCTGGTTGCAGCAGATAGTCGACGATCGCTTCAATCTCCTCTGCCGACAGATAGTCGGCCGCGGGCATGATCGGCGGATAGCCCTCGACGATATCGGCCTTCGGCTGCAGGAGGGAACGGCGGATGTAGTCGGCGTCCGCCTCGACCTCTTCGATCTTACCGTCGCGGTCGAGCCGGGTGGTGCGGCCGGCCAGGCCCTTGAAGCTGGGGCCGACCAGGGGGCTGCCGTCCAGACTGTGGCAGCCGGTGCAGCCCTGTTCCTTGAGGATCGTCAGCCCGTGTGGTTCAGCGGTGGGTTGCGGCGTTTCCGCCGGTTGCGCCCAGGCGGCATAGTCGGCCTGGTCGAGCGCCTCGATGGTGGTGATCATGGCGGAATGGCCGAGCCCGCAGTATTCGGCGCAGAACACATCGTAGCTGCCCGCTTCGGTGGCGGTGAACCAGAGGTAGGTTTCCATCCCCGGCACCGCGTCCCGCTTGATGCGGAAGGCCGGCGCAAAGAAATTGTGCAGCACGTCGACCGAAATCAGATTCACCTTGACCGGCCTGCCGACCGGAACATAGAGTTTGTTCTCCCGACGGCCGTCCGGGTACTCGAACTGCCACGACCACATGCGCGCCGTGGCCTTGACTTGCAGGGCATTGTCCGGCACCTCGCGCAGCCCCACGTAGTTGACCCAGCCGTACCAGAACATGGTCAGCACGATCAGGGTCGGCAGCAGGGTCCAGAGCGTCTCCAGCCAGAGGTTGCCGTGGACCTGCGAGGTCGGTTGCGGGTTTGTCGAGCGCCGGTAGCGGATGACGAAATAGATGGTCGCCACCGTGATCCCGAGCAGCAGGATCAGGGAAAATCCGAAGATATAGATCAGCACATTGTCAACGGCCTGGGCCGTCGGGTTGCTCAGCGGATTCACGTTCAACGCTCCTAGCGGTAAAGCACATCGAAGAAGGTCAGGCCGATAAAGATCGCCAGGATCACCAGCATCACCAGCAGGCAGACCCTGAACAGTTTCGATTCCTGTTTCAGGTGCATGAAGACGAAGATCACCAGGCTCGACTTGAGCGAGGCGATCGCCAGCGCCGCCCAGATGTTCAGGGCTCCCAGCTCGATGCGTGAGACAACGACGGTGATGGTCGTCAGGATCAGCAGGGCGAGCCAGGTCAGGATAAAGGTCCGGTAGGGGACCGGTTCATGTTGCTGTTCCGACATGGCGCACCTCACAGAATCAGATAGTAGAGCGGAAACAGGAAAATCCAGACCAGGTCGACCAGGTGCCAGTAGAGGGCGCTGTTTTCCAGCAGTCCGCAGCGCTCGGCGCTTACCCTGCCCCTGGCGGTCAGCACCGCCACCACGCCGATCAGGCTGGCGCCGATCAGCACGTGCAGACCGTGCAGACCGGCGGTGAAATAGTAAAGGTTGAAAAAGGTGGTGATCCCCGGCCCCATTGCCGCCAGCTGCGCCGAACCGGGATAGATGCCGTGGCCGATTTCGGCCGACCACTCGAAATATTTGTTGATCAGAAACAGCAGCGCCAGCCCGATGGTTGTCAGGCAAAGGACCAGCGACTGCTTGTTGCGCCCCATCCGGATGGCGCTCAGCGCCAGGGCGATGGTCAGGCTGCTGGTCAGCAGCACCAGGGTGTTGATGGTGCCGAAGTAGATGTTCAGCTTGTGGCTGGCCTCGCCGAACTGTTCCGGGAACTTGTAGAGCGACACGGCATAGAGAATAAACAGGCCGCTGAACAGGATCACCTCGGTGTAGAGGAACAGCCACATGCCGAAGCGGTCACCGGTGTCGTCACGATGTTCAATACTCATCGGCAACCACTCCTTTGAAGTCGTAGGGACCCTTGGTGACCACCGGGTCCTGTGCGCCGAAGTTTTCCATCGGCGGCGGCGAGGGCACCTGCCATTCGAGGGTGGTGGCTCCCCAGGGGTTGTTGCCGACCCGCCTGCCGCCCCTGATCCCCCGCCACAGGTTGACGAACATGACGATCAGACCGACGGCCAGAATCCACGAGCCGATCGTCGACACCCGGTTCAGCGTGTGGAACTCGGGAAGATAGTCATAGTAACGGCGCGGCATGCCCTGGATGCCCACCGCCTGCATCGACATGTAGGTGATATTGAAGCCGACAAAGAGCAGCGCCCAGGCGATCACCGCCGGTTTGTGGTCGTACATGCGGCCGGTGAATTTCGGCAGCCAGTAGTGCAGGGCGGCGAAAAAAGCGAAGCCGGTGCCGCCGAACATGGTGTAGTGGAAATGGCCGACCACGAAGGTGGTGTCGTGCAGATGGAGGTTGCTGGCCGCGGCCCCCAGGGCCAGTCCGCCCAGGCCGCCGATGGAGAACAGAAAGATGAAGGAGAGCGCGAAGAGCATCGGCGGCGCCAGCTGGATCGAACCCTTGTAGAGGGTCGAGACCCAGTTGAAGACCTTGATCGCGCTGGGGATGGCGACCAGAAAGGTCAGCAGTGAAAAGATCATGATCGCCATGTCGCTCATGCCGCTGGCGTACATGTGATGGGCCCAGACCAGTGAACCGGCGAAGGCGATGGCCAGGCTCGACAGGGCCATCGCCCAGTAGCCGAACAGCGGCTTGCGGGCAAAGGTCGGGATGACCTCGGAAATGACGCCCATCCCCGGCAGGATCATGATGTAGACCGCCGGGTGCGAATAGATCCAGAACAGGTGCTGGAACAGGATCGGGTCACCGCCGCGCGCGGCATCGAACAGACCGGCGCCGAACAGCCGTTCCAGCAGCACCAGCACCAGGGTGATGCCGAGCATCGGCGTCGCCAGCACCTGGATCCAGGCGGTGGCGTAGAGGGTCCAGACGAACAGCGGCAGCCGTCCCCAGTGCATCCCCTCGGCGCGCAGCCGGTGGATGGTGGTGACGAAATTGATGCCGGTCAGGATCGAGGAGAAGCCGAGCATGAAGGCCGCCGTCACCGCCAGGTTGACGTTGGTGGTGGTCTGGGTGCTGAACGGCACGTAAAAGGTCCAGCCGGTATCGGGCGCGCCGCCGCCGGAGAAGATGGCGATCACCGCGAGGATCGCCCCGCTGATATAGAAATACCAGGAGAGCAGGTTGAGCTTCGGAAAACTGACATCCCGGGCGCCGATCATGATCGGCAGCAGCAGGTTGCCGAAGGCCGCCGGAATGCTCGGGATGATGAAGAGGAAGATCATGATCACCCCGTGCACCGTGAAGGTCGCATTGTAGGTCTGCGCCCCCATGATGGTCGGTCCCGGCGCGATCAGTTCCAGGCGGATCGCCAGCCCCAGGCAGACGCCGACGATGAACATGCTGGTGATGCAGGCCAGGTACATGATGCCGATCCGCTTGTGGTCGGTGGACAGCAGCCAGCCGAGGATGCCGGGGCGGGGGCTTTCGGCGAAAAAGCCGCCGTATCGGGGGGTCGCTTCGTTCATGTTTTCTTCTTTCTACCGCTGAGGATCAGATAAACCAGAAAGCTGCCGAGGGTCAGCAGGATCACCGTGCCGCTGACCCGCAGCAGGTTAAAAACGTACCGGCGCCCGGCGGGATCGTAGCTGAAGCAGAACTGCAGGGCCTTGCGCAGCGGAATGCCGATGCGGTCTTCCGAGGCTTCCACCAGGGCCATGGTCAGGTCGAGCGGCATGAACCGGGTGCCGCTCAGGTAGCGGACGATCCGGCCGTCGGCGGTCACCACAAAGGCGACCACCGGGTGGAGAAAATCGTCCCCCTCTTTTTTGTAGTAATAGCCGGCGGCATCGGTGACTTTGCGGATATTCTCCTCCTCGCCGGTCAAAAACTGCCAGGCGTCGGGCGGAAATGTGCCCTGCATGGCGGAGAAGAAGGTCCGTTTGCTCTTGGCCGCCAGTTCCGGGGTTTCGTCACTGTCGATGCTGATGGCGACGACCCGGTAGGCTTCGCCCGCTTCCAGTTTGACATCGGGCAGCGCGGAGGCCAGCCCTCCCAGCAGAAAATTGCAGACATTGATGCAGCGATAATAGACCGGCACCACCAGGGTCGGCCGGTCGATCAGGTCGCCCAGCAGCACTGTCTGTCCGTCGGAGGTGACAAATGCCGCGTCGAGGGGCAGATGCGCCCCCAGTTTCTCGTCCAGCCAGTCGGCGGGAGGTTCCTCGTCGCCGGCGGAGGGGGAATGCGCCTCGCTGTCGACGAGAGCCGGATGGACAGCGAGCAGCAGCAAAAGCAACAGGGCGCGCGGCAGGAAGGCATGGATTTTCATGATGGCAGAGGGACTCCGGAAGTTTTCGCCGTAGCGCAACAACAGCACAGGGTTGTGAAGAAAGAGAGTTATTCAGCCAGTTTATCCTTCCGCGCGAATTTTTCAATCCTGACGGAACAGATAGGCGGTTGTCAAGCGAGCGGCTGAGGATTAACATGGCGGCAGGGCCGAAGGTCTCGGCCCGTCGCCACATTGCAAACGATAAGTGCAGAGAGGAACCATGGATAAATTGGAAAAACGCCTGAACGATCTGGAAATTCTTTACAGTCATCAGGCCCAGCTGGTTGAGGAGCTGAACGAGGTGGTTGCCGACTGCAGCCTGCGCATCGACCATCTGGTCAAGGAAAACCGGGCCATGCGCGAAATGATCGGATCGCTGGGGCCGGAGATGACCGAGTCGCCCGATGAATGATCGCTGTGCGCCCGGCGGCTCGGCTTGGCGGCGGTTGCTGCTGGAAGCCGTGGTGATCTGTGCCGTGGCAATGGCGGTCGGGCTCAGCATGAACTACCGGATGGTGATGAACGCCTTCACCGGCAAGTCCGTTGCGCCCGAGCCGCTCAGGACGACGACTGTTGAAGTGGCCGCGTTTCCCGATCCCGTTGAGCTGGAAGAGGTGCGGGAACTGCTCGCGGCCGGTGCGCTGCTGGTCGATGCCCGCCATGGCGACGAGTACCGCCAGGCCCATCTGCAGGGCGCGGTCTCGCTGCCGCTCGGCGAGCTGGAGTCGCTGCTGGAAGCTTTCCGCAAGGAGGTCGCCGCCGACCGGGTGCTGATCACCTATTGCACCGGTTTCGGCTGCCCCGATTCCTTCGACCTCGGCGTGCTGTTGCTGCAGGCCGGGTACCAGCAGGTGCGGGTCTTCGAGGGCGGCTTCCCCGAGTGGCGCGATGCCGGGCTGCCGGTGCAGGGGGAGGGGCTATGATCAAAGCGCGCCTGCTCCTGTTTCACGGCAGCCGTCTGCTGCTGGGCGGAATCTTCCTGTATGCCGGTATGCTCAAGGCCGCGGATCCGGTCGCCTTTGCCGGGCAGGTGGCCAACTATCAACTGCTGCCCTACGCCTGGAACTATCTGACGGCGGCGCTGCTGCCCTATCTGGAAATCCTCTGCGGGCTGTTGCTGCTGCTCAACCGCTGGGTGCGGCCGGCGACGCTGGTGCTCGGGGTCCTCAATCTGGTCTTCATCGCGGCGCTCGCCTCACTGATCGTCCGCGGTATCGACATCGACTGCGGCTGTTTCCGGCCCGACGCCGACAGCCACACCAGCCCCTTAAGTGCCCTGCTGCGCGATCTGGGGATCATGGTTCTGGTGCTGACGACCTGGTTTCTCGAACGCCGCAAGAACCGCGAGGAGCGGGCCTGATGGCGGCGGAAGACTGGCAGCAGTCGCTCAAACAGAGCATCACCGAGCCGGCCCAGCTGGCCGAGCGGTTCCCGGTGAATGTCGCCGCGCTGACGGCGGTGACCGACCGCTATCCGATGCGCATCACCCCCTACTACCTGGGCTTGATCGAAGCGGTCGGCGATCCGATCTGGAAGCAGTGCGTGCCCGATCCCGCCGAGCTCGGCGGCGCGGGGCTGCTCGATCCGCTGGCCGAGGACAATCTTTCCCCGCTGCCGAGCGTGATTCACCGTTATCCCGACCGGGCGGTTTTCCTCGCCAGCGGCAGCTGCGCCAGCTATTGCCGGTTCTGCACCCGCAAGCGCAAGGTCGGCTGCAGCAGCATGAGCATCAGCTTTCGCGAGCAGCGCGCCGGCATCGACTACATCGCCGCCACACCGCAAATCCGCGACGTGATCCTCTCCGGCGGCGACCCCCTGCTGCTGCCCGATCCGGTGCTCGGCGACCTGCTGCAGCGGATTTTTGCCATCCCCCATGTCGAGACGATCCGCATCGGCAGCCGGATCCCGGTCACCCTGCCGGAGCGGATCACCGATAAACTCTGTGCCCTGCTGAAACGCTTCAATCCGCTGTTTCTCAACACCCATTTCAACCATCCCCGCGAACTGACGCCGCAGGCGGCCGCCGCCTGCGCGAAACTGGCCGATGCCGGGATCCCCCTCGGCAACCAGACCGTGCTGCTGCGCGGCGTCAACGACGATCCGGCGACCATCATCGAACTGTTCCGCGGCCTGCTGCGGCTGCGGGTCAAGCCCTACTACTTGCACCAGATGGACCTGACCCGCGGCACCGGCCATTTCCGCACGCCGCTGAAAAAAGGGCTGGAGATCCTGCACGCCCTGCGCGGCCCGGTCTCCGGCATGGCCTCGCCGCATTACGTCATCGACCTGCCCGGCGGCAAGGGGAAGGTGCCGTTGCTGCCGGAATATGTCGAGAGTTTCGGCGAGACGCTGGTGATCCGCACGCCGGAGGGGGAACGGGTCGAGTATCCGGATGTGGGCTTCGGCTAGGATACGGAAGAAAGGTTATGGTTCCCTTGGGCCTTGGCGCGTCCTTCGTCACCTCGTCCATGGAGATCTGCGGATCGTCATCGTACGGGTCCGACTCGTTGATCCACTGACCATGGGTGCCTTGCACCTAAGGATGACTGCGGCTCGATTTATCATATGTGCCCTTGGCTCCTTCTGTTTACAATCGCTCTAAAATTTTCCTGACGTCTTCCTGGAAGATCCCGTAATATTTCTCGCCCGCAAAAGAGTTGCCCTCCCGCAGCGGCTGCCCCATTCCGGCATCACCGAGCAATTCTCTCATTTCTCTGGCCAGGCGCCGCCACTCGGAGGCGAGCATTAGAGGATCGAGCTTTTGCCGTTTGGGATCTGACACCCCGACCCAGAGGATCTCCAGGGCGCGAAACAAAGGAACTGAATGCTGCCAGGGAGTAAATCCTGTCGGGCGCAGCAAGGCATCAAGTGTCCCCCCTGAAAGGGAATAGCTCTTCTCGCGAGCGGCGGTTCGTACTTGCACCACGCCGGAATGAACCATTTCCGCCAGCACATTCTGGGTTGAACGTGGGTTCTGCCCGATCCGTTTGGCAATAAGCGAAGGGTGGATTTCATCGACGGAGCCGAGCAAACAAAGAATCTCACAGCGTAAATTTACCCCCAGTAGCGCACGCAATCTTAATAACAGCGTTGGCAAACCCTCCCTGGGGAAGGGCTGGGAAAGGTTCCGCATTTTAACAGGAGGGCGCAACAACCCATGCCGCCGAAAAATCTCGTCACAATCCTTCGGCGTAGGCATCGGGCGCCCGTCTTTCATGTATAAGAGAGGCGATTCCCTCTCCAGGGTGTATTTTGTTGCCAGCTTTTTCCATTTGAGAGCAACCGACGATTTTTGACCGAGCAGATCAGCAACCGCGCTTAGTTCAGCCTTGGCCCGGAAATCAAATTGTTTCACCAGGCTTTGTAGTCGCTGAACATTAAGAAAGTCGCCGTTGACCACCAGCCAAGCCAGCACTTCGTCAAAAAGCCGCGCATCATAACGAGCGACATTTAAAGTCAGCAGCAGGAGCGCTTCCGGATCGACCACCTTTGATTCTTCGGAGCCGCTGTACCCGGCTACGCCGATGGCAGACCACTGCCGCCACAGAAGAGCCAGAAGCTGTTCGAGTATCGTTTCTTTAAATTTGTTCAACGAGGTGTTCATAGCCGAACTCCCGGAAAAACATCTTGGTACTCTCCAAGTAACCTTCTGACGGATCATGTGTTCGAGACCAGGCAACGGCCTTCAACAATTCCTCATCGGTCGGATTTAGCGCCTGTAGATCGGTCGCATGATAACTGCCGAATTGATCAACGGCTGCATAGAGCTTGAAATGGATCTGGTCGATACGACCAATGAAAGCAACCGTCAGCTTTTCCCCGAACCTTTTCCAGCTCAGCCGGTCGGCAAAGCCTTTTGGCAGCCCAAGGCGAAAAAGTCCGCCCTCGCCGCTGCTGGGACCGTTATTCAACCAATCCTTCGGAAGCCCCAGGTCCTCCGCAACTTCTCGTGCCGCCCTCTCCAAGGCTTCCGGGAGTGGGGCCGGATCAACCAACTCGCCATCATCGTCCGCCAGCGCGACAATATCGACATCTCGGGTGGCGCGCATGACCAGCTCGGTAGCAACCAATGCGGTTCCTCCACAAACCACCAAGTTGAAATTCGGCGCGCCAGCTATATCCAGACGACCGCTCAGCAAGCGCAGGGCGGTGTCAAATTGCTCATATTGATACGTCATTGAATCTTCTAGTTCGCAGTATGCGTACTATAAATGACATTTACACGGTTTTCAATAGAATTGATAGAACCGACCAGGGGATCGCTCTCCCAAATTGGGAACCGAGGAGGCCATTAATATCTCGCTCGAATGTAATGTTCGAACGTGCCGTAAAGCCGACCCTGTGAGGAGTCGTGTGCGTAAATAGCGCACGCACGGTTCTGAGAGGGGCCGCTGCTGCCGGAATATGTCGAGCATTTCGGCGAGACGCTGGTGATCCGCACGCCGGAGGGGGAGCGGGTGGAGTATCCGGATGTGGGCTTCGGCTAGGAGCCTGTCGGACTATACGGGCCGAAGCGAAAACTTGGAAGCTTGAGACCAGATTTTGGCTCGTTTGAGAGCTCATAGCCATAGCTATGGGCCG
>DASWJX010000339.1:0-23594 GCA_036396915.1 Geopsychrobacteraceae bacterium
AGCCTTCCAGCCGACGATGTAGATCGCCTTGCGGGCGGCTTCACAGGCGTCGGCGACAGCCCGGAAGCAGGTTTCGCCGTCGACCAGGAACGCCGCTTTCCGCGCTGCAACAAGCTGCAGGCAATTGTCCCCTTCTTTAAAAAACATCGGTTTCCGGTGTCCTCGCCGTTTCGGTTGATCGTGCCGGGCCATAACTTGCGGTCCGCGCAAGATCTGGTTAATCTTGAAAACATTACGGAATCGGCATCCCCGGCACGGGTTTGAAAAGCCGACAACCCGTGTCATTATAAATATACCTGCTGATGCTGCTGATGGTCATGCGCGTTCGCGGAAAGTTGCTGCACAGGTGTTACGACAGGGGCGGGCTTGAGCTTTTCATCGCAGAAAATACTGGTTTACGACATTGGCGGCACGAACCTGCGCGGCGCCGTCTACCGGGTCGAGTCCGGAACCGTCGGCGCCAAGATCGTCAGGCCGACGCCGAACCGCGTTTCATCGCCGGCGGCGTCGACCGGACAGCTCTACCGGGAGCTGCTGAAAAATATCGCCTCAATAAGCCGCGAAATAGCGGAACGGGAGGCGGTCTCCGCCGTCAGCATTGCCTTCCCCGGCCCCATTGACCGGGACGGGCGGATTGTCTCGGCGCCGGGCATCTGGGGCAGCAACCCGTCCGGACCGATCGACATCCTGCCGGATCTGCGGCTGCTCTGGCCAGATCTTCCCGTTTATATCTGCAACGATCTCACCGCTGCCGGCTACCGCTATCTGGAAAAGAGCGATGACTCTTTCTGCGTGGTGACGGTCAGTACCGGCGTCGGCAGTAAAGTCTTCATCAATGGCGAACCGCAGCTCGGCCCCAACGGCACCGGCGGTGAAATCGGACACGTCAAGGTTCTGTTCACGGACCAGGCACCGGTCTGTGATTGCGGCGAACGGGGCCACCTGCAGGCGCTCTCTTCGGGACCGGCGGTGCTGAGGACGATCAGACAACAGGCCCGGATACAGCCGCAACAGTTTGAAACCTCGCTGCTGAGCAGGATCCACGACCGACCGGAAACGATCTCGAATCGCTCCATTGCCGAGGCCTTTCGTGCCGCCGATCCTTTTACCGTGGCGATTCTCAAGCAAAGCATCAGGCCCCTGGCGGCGATCCTGACCAACCTTCATCTGGCCCTTGGCCTTGAACGCTTTGTCCTGATCGGCGGCTTCGCCCTGGCCCTCGGGGAGCCGTACCGTTTGACCCTGGTGAACTTCGCCGATGAACTCTGCTGGCAGTGTCGAACCGGCTGGGACGAAATGATCCCGTTCGGATCTGATGACGATCTGTCGGGTCTGATCGGTGCCGGAAGGTTTGCCCGGGCACAGGCTTCCGGCAAGTCCGGCATGACCATCAGTCCTTGACCGGGTTTGCTCGCAGGACAATCAATTCATCAATCTGTCCCCTTCAGGCGCCCGCGCAGGCGCTTTCCGGCTCAACCCAGGCCTGGGCGAGGGCGAGGTGACGGAGAAATTCTCCGGCGAAGAGGAACCGCTCAGCGCTCACCGGCACATTGATCTCCTCCGCCCCCCGCTTGACCGCGAAAGCGAATCCCGGCTTTCCCTCCCGTTCGTAGCGCTCGATGCTCAGCCGGGTGGTGACCTCCCCCTCGCTCCCTGCGAAGCGGTGGGTCAGCGTCTCCTTGCCTCCGTCCCGAAAGACCTTGTGGGTCTTGCGGTAGAGCTCGAAGGCTTCCGCGGGCTCGGCCACGAAGCGGATCGACGAGGAACCGCTCTCCATGCGGAAGAAGCGCAGGGCAATGCGTCCCTCTGCCGGGCGACCGGCGCCGCGCTTCTCGTGGGGTGCGATCTCGATTCCTGCATTTTTGGCATAGATGGTGGTTTGCGGTACTTTCATGTTCCCCTCCTGTTTGGCGATCGACAATGTTTCCCGATGGTAACCATCCCCACCGGAAACGGAAAAGCCGCCGGTCAGCGGATGGCTGACGGCGGCGGCTTATGGATGTTCGAAGCTTCTTTCGTGCCCATTACCCCCCCCCTCCGGAACAGGTGCGCAAAAAATAGTCCCTGTTTCATAGCTGTCCCGGGGGCGGTTTGTCAATGGTTTTGGTTGTTTGCTGTCCGAGACCCTCCCGTGTTTTCAGCTGCGCAGCAACCGCCTCCGGAAAACTGCGGCGCGGCCCATGACCCGGCGTTCGCAGGAAAGCGGTTTACGCCTGCTGCAGGCGAACGCTTTCCTTCAGCCAGCCGATCTCTTCGGGCACGAATTGCTTGGCGAACGGTCCGCCGATATTCACCGCCCAGTGCAGTTGCGGGGTGGAGAGGGAGGCGACGCCGAAACCGGTGATCACCACGTAGTTGATCGATTGCCTGGCCCAGCTGAACAGGCGCTCCTCGCTGTCGAAGAGCATGAGGTAGGATGTGCCGTCGGTTTCGACGATCAGCGGTGTGAGCTGCTCCTGGTTCTCGCCATCGGCGAGCGGAATGTAAAAGTCGGTATTCAGGACAAGATCGTAATAGCGGGCCTGTTGATTGTCATCCTGGAGGTAGTGTTCCAGGGCCTGGTCGAGCTCGGTCATGCGGTCGCTCCTTTCACTGTTCCCGTTCTCTGCTCTCGATAGCGGTTTCCGAACCTTTGTTCAATCGTTTTCCGGCGCAAAGCACAGCGGGTAATCGCTGCACAGGTCGCAGTTGGGAGCTGCGCACAGCGTCCCGCCGTTTTGGTCGCAGATCTGCTTGAAGAGATAGCGCTTCCAGCGCATGCCCCGGTTGTTGGCTGCCGCCAGTGACGGCAGGTGGCGGCGGATCGCGGCGGTCAGCTCGGCCCGCCGGAAAAAGCCCATGGCCGTCCACAGGTGGCCGGGATGGGCGGCGCGGGCGGCGATGCACTTGGCCAGCCAGAGAGAGAGGGGCGGATCTGCTGCCGCGGCCGTAGCGGGCAGGTGGGAGAGGAGCAGTTGCAGAAGCTCCGGATTGTGCTCCGGGGGCGGACGTTGCGGCCGGCGCTTGTGCCGTTGCAGCAGGGAACTGTCGAAATCCGGAAACAAGCTGTTAAGGACTGCGCCGAACTCCGCTTCGCCCAGGCCGAGCGCCGCCGGAAGCGGGTGGGGCTCCTGCGCCGCACAGGTCAGCAGTGCGGCAAACAGCCGGCGGTCGCGTGCTGCGACGGCGGCCGGGCAGGAGCTGTTGAGCAGCGCCAGGTAGAGCGGGTCGTCGGCGGCCAGGCGCGGCGCGTGCTCGTCCCGTGCCGTTTGCTGCACGACCTCAACCGCCGTCTTGCCCTGGTCGACACTGCGCACGGCGGCCTGCAGCGCCTCGGCGGCCAGGTCGGCGCAATAGCCGCGTTCCGCGGGCAAGCCCCCGAGCTGTTGATCGATCGCCGAGGCGTCGATGCCGGCGGCGGCGCCGAGCAGAAGACCCTCGGCGAGTTCGGCGGCGGCGGCGCAGGCGGCCATGGTGAAGCCGCAGCCAAAGACCTGGAAGCGGATTTCGCTGACCCGATCGGTGGCGACGCGCAGGGCAAAACGGACCGCGAGTTGTTTGCCGATGTTCCCGGCCTCAAGGCCGATCTCGCCGGTGCCGTCGGCGTTTGCGAGGGCGCCGGCACGGCTGTTGTCCGCGGCATATTTCAAGATATTTTCGCTGTAGCCGGTCACTTCCATTTTCCTTCCAGGGCCGCGACGCGAACGCGTGACGCAAAACGTCGCGGCGGCTTTGCCGTTGTTCGCTACTGAGCCCGCATCAAGGTCGCCGCATTGGCGCACTCGAACAGAAAATACGCTCCGCCTTCATAGAGCTGATCGTTCTTGAGCTGATTGCCCACCTGTTCCCAGTTGGGAAAGCCGCGCAGCACCAGCCCCTTGTGCAGGCGATGGGCCAGGGCTTCGGCGTGACAGTTGCTGACGATCAGGTCGTACGCGTCCGCCAGAGTTTCGGCATCTTCCAGATCGCCGACCAGCACCTGCTCGGCGCGGATCTTCTCCAGCTGCGGGGAATCGACCGTCGCAACGGCGACCGTGACCCGCCCCCCGGCCTCGTAGAGCGACTGGCAGATGCCGGCCAGCTGATCCGGTTCGGCGGCGACCAGCAGGCGGGTCTGCCCCAGGGAAAAATGGCTGTCGAGCATGGCGTCCTGCAGCCGCTTGCGCCAGCGGATCACCGCCGCCGGGGGGGCAGAGCGGCCGCTTTCGGCCAGCAGCAGTTCGGCCAGTGCGTCGCCGGCTTCGAGTCCCTGCAGATGGGAGAAGTGCCGATGGCGCAGCGCCGGATTTTTTTTCCGCAGGGCCGCCGCGCAAACCTGCATCGAATCGCCGACGCTGATCACCAGACCGGCATCGCCCAGCGCCCGGATCTCTTCCAGGGTAATGCCGCCGCCGGACAGGGCCGCCTGCTTGTCGCCGAGATGGCCGTCGAGGGAGGTGGACAGGTCGGGCAGGGCCAGCACCTGGAAGCCGAAGCCGGCGATGAAGTCCTTGATCTTCTCCACCTCGATCGGCTGCAGACTGACATGCGGCAGCAGCACCAGCTTGTTGTCGTTGCTCTGCTGCGCGGGGCTCACCAGCTGCTCGATCAGCGCCTTGCAGGTCAGCGCCCAGCCGCTTTCGAGGCCGCCTTCATAGTCGGGGGTGTTGACGTAGACCAGCGGGTAGTCGATCTGCGCGGCGACGCTGCGGATGTCGTCCCCCTTGGTCTCCGGCAGGCCGGTGGTGTGCAGGCCGATCAGGCTCGGCGTGACTTTGCCGGTGATGTTCTTTACCGATTCGGCGATGCTGTAATCGCCGCCGTCGAGCACCGCGATGGCGTCGGTGACCGCGCTGGTCTGGATGGCGATCGGTTCGCTGAAATGGCGGGTGAAATACACCTTGGTCAGACTGGTGCAGCCCTGGCCGCCGTGCATCAGCGGCATGCAGCCGTCGATGCCCAGAAAGGCCAGCGTTGCGCCCATCGGCTGGGAGAGTTTGAGCGGGTTGACCTGCAGCGGTTTGCTCGATCTGTGGCTTACTTTTCCCATGGGGCCCTCCGGGCGACCAGCTTGAACACCGGATTCTCCAGCGCGTTTTTAAGATCCTCGGCCAGGTTCAGCAGCCCGTTGTAGCCGCCGTAGCTCTTTTTCTTCTCCTGGTTGACGTCGGCAAAGGCGATCCCCTTCTTGATCGCCGTATACAGCGAGCGCCCGCCGGCCAGCAGCAGGTGCGCGCCCCGTTCTTCGATCAGCGCGGCCTGCTCGGCGCCCGGATTCATCATCAGCACGCCCTGCTCGCCGAGATACTGGCGGGCCTTGACCCGGTCGTCCGCGGTGGCTTTCTTCACGGCGGTGGCCACCACTTCGATGCCCAGATCCTGCAGCGCCGCGGCGATCGACCAGGATTTGTTGCCGCCGGTGTTGAGCACCGCCTTCTTGCCGGCGAAGATGTTCCGGTAGGGTTTCAGCTTCTCTTCCAGGACGGCTTCCTCGCGGGCAATCAGTTTTTTGGTCCGCTCGATCAGATCGGCATCGCCCAGGGCTGCGGCGATGGACAAGAGGCCGGCGGAGGTGTCCCGCTTGCCGTAGAACGAAAGCGAGATCGAGGGGATGCCGTACTGTTCCTGCATCTTGCGGGTCAGCGAGATCAGCGACTTGGCGCAGACCAAAACATTGAGTCGAGCCCGATGGGCGGTGCGGATGTCGGCGATGCGGCCGTCGCCGCTCAGGGTGGCGAGGATGCGGATGCCCAGTTCGTCGAGCAGCGGCGCATACTGCCACATGTCGCCGGTGACATTGTATTCACCGATCAGGTTGATATCGAAGGGCGTCGATCGTTCCGGCTCCCTGGTGCCGATCAGGTGACGCAGCGCCGCTTCGCCTCCCAGGCGACTGCCGAGATTTTTACTGCCGACGAAACCGGGAGCGTGAACCGGAATCATCGGCACGCCATGCCGCGTTGCCGCCTGCGTGCAGATCTGATCGAGATCGTCGCCGATCAGCGCGGTGACGCAGGTGGAATAGACGAACACCGCTTCCGGCGCGTAGCGCTGCATGATGTAGTCGATGGCATTGGTCAGTTTCTCTTCGCCGCTGAAGACCACGTCGTTGATGTTGATATCGGTGGTAAAGCCCATCCGGGTCAGGTCGCGACCCGGCCAGCCGGTTCCGGTCGCGCGGGTTTCCCAGCTGCTGCCGATGCAGGTCATCGGGCCGTGCACCAGGTGTGCGGCGTCGGCGTAAGGGAAGAGCGAAATCTGCGCCCCCTCGAAGGCGCAGCCGCCGGTGGTGGCCCCCGGGGTGGGGGCATTGCAGGCCGCGGTTCTGGTTTTGTTGTGCGCGCAGGCCCTCTCGTCGAGCAGGTCTTTGATTTTCGGTTTGGATGACACGCGGTTTCCTTGGTCGCGGCCGCCGTAAACCATCAATCCGCCGAGCTGCGCTTCGGGCAAGGTTGAGGTTGGAGCGGCCTGGAAATGAGTTCGCTGACGAACCCGTCGCGTCATTGGGCGGGAGCCAACCCGGAAGTCTTGATCGCGCAACCGGATTGAGGGCGGTACGACATTGTAGCACTGGTCATCAGAGAAGCAAGAGTCTTGCCAGTTTGCGTAAATGGCGCACGCTGCGGGGTTTCGCTTCGAAAAAGAGCGGTGAGAGGCATCAATTCCAGGCAGCCTGCCTGTTTATTGAGCACTGTTCCGTTCGGGGGCTCCGGGCGCGCGCTCAGACGTCCAGCGTGCAGCCCACCGACGCAAAAAAGAAGCGTTCCCCAAACTGTGCCGCCAGCCGGGCGGCTTGCGGCAGCCCGGTGCAGTGCGCGGCGCCGAGGCGGGCCAGCCGGTAGTCGGCCAGTCGCTGCAGGGTCTGTCGGAACTGGCTTTCGTCATGGAACATCAGGTGGGTGCCGCCGACCACCGTGTGCAGCTGCCGCTGACCGGTCAGGGTGCGGGCATGTTCCAGAATATTGATCAGGCCGGCGTGAGCGCAGCCGAGCAGAACGGAAAGGCCCTGTTCGGTACTGATCAGCAGGGACAGGTCGTCGGCCAGCGGGTCGGGGTGAAGGGCGCCCCCGGCAGCGACCCGGCAGAGCTTTGGATCGCCGCGTTCGAAAGCGGTGATTCGGGGGATTGTGCCGGAGAGGGTCAGCTGCGGGGTCAGTTCAAGCGGTTCCGCGCTGAAGCGGAAGCGGGCGCCGAGCTGTTCCAGTGCTTCGCGGGTTTGCGGGACTCCGATGGCCCGACGCCCGCTTTCGCCGAGGCTGAAGCGGGGGGTGAACAGCTCGGGGTGGGCGTAGACGTCGATCGGCCCGGTTCGGGCCAGAACGGCGGGCAGGCCGCCGGCATGATCGTAGTGGCCGTGACTGAGAATAATGCCTTTCAGGGCGGCCAGGTCCAGATTCAGCAGTCGGGCATTGGTTTCGATGCCGAGCCCGCCGCCGGTGTCGAACAGGTAATTCCCGGACGGGGTTTCCAGATGACAGGCGAAGCCGTGCTCGCCGATCAGGCCGAGCGGCCGGCCGACGCTGTTTTCGCAGAGGACGGTCAGGCGCAGGCCCATGATTATTGCTGCGCGTCGCTGAGGGGCTGTTTTTCGCTTTTGAGCTGCTGATAGGCGCGGGCCAGTTTGTCCAGCAGTTCGGAGCGTTTCTCCTGCGGCAAGCGGGCAATGGCTTCGCAGCGGCGGTAGAATGCCTCAAAGCTGTGCCGCTCCTGTTGCATGATCAGCTTGAATGCGGGAACCCAGCGCTGGTAGGTGTTGAGCGAAGCGAATTTGGCGTTGTTCAGGGTTTCAAACCAGCGGTCATAACCGTCGTAGCCGTTCCAGTCCGAGCGCAGGGCGGCATAGCGCCGACGTAAATCGGCAAAAACCTCTTCCTTGCGCTGACGTTTTTCCGCGATGGACATCGCGCTGGCGTAGATTTTTTGCAGTTCCCGGCGGGTCTCAGCCGTCAGTTCCAGGAATTGTCGCTCGTGTGCCAGGCGCTGCGCGTAGTCTTGTTTTTCCGCCTGGCTGCCGAAGCGTTCCAGCCAGAGCTCGACGCCGGCCAGTTCAACGGTCGTGGCATAGGATTCATTGAAGGCCGAGTCGTCCGAAACATAGAGCTTCTGGTGGGCCAGTTCATGGAAAATCAGCCGGGCCACGGAACTGGCGGGCCAGCGGCTGAAGGTGCTGAGAGCGGGGTCGTCAAACCAGCTGAGCGTCGAATAGGCCGGAACGCCCGAAATCGTGATGTCGTATCCTTCGTTCTGCAGTAGCTCGGCGAAGGCCCGGGCTTTTTTCAGTTCGAAATAGCCGCGGTAACTGATACAGCCGGCAAAAGGGAAACACCAGTTCAGCGGCTCCAGGGACAGTTCCGGGGTCGCGACGACGTTCCAGACAACGTAGGGGCGGTCCAGTTCGGTGTAGCTTTGGTAGCTGCCGTTTTCAGGAAGGCCGAGCCGATCGCTGGCAAAATGCCGAATCCAGGCGATGGTCTTCAGTTTTTCGCGCAGTTCTTCGGAAGTGGTCCGGTCTTGCAGCAGATCGGGAATCGATTTCCGTTCGGCCATGATTCTGATGTGACCGCCCGCCGTGTGCAGATAGTAGTCGAGGTCGCTGCAGGCGCTCAGGGCGCCGAAGCCGAGCAGGGTGAGCAGCAGGAAGAGCTGAAATCGAAAGCCGAACATGCGTCACGTTTCCATTCCGGTTGCCGGGCTGCGCAGGTGATCAGCCGACATTGAAGTGGCGTTTGGTCGAATCCTGCAATTTGCTGGCAGCACGAAACGCCTCTCTGAGAAGATCCTGCTCGTTTTTCGTCAGGGCGTAGGGGTCCAGGTAGTGGGTGGGGGGCTGCCCCTTGTCGACCAGGCTGATTTCATTGCGCAGGCGCAGATAGGTAAAGGCCTCAAAGGCCGCCTTGATATGTTCCGCCGTCTCCTGGGTGAAGACGTTGAATTTCACCAGTTCCTCCAGTCGTTCGATGGTCGTGGTCGCCTCCAGCTGCTTTTCGAGCAGGAACATGCGGATGCAATCGACGATAAAAATGCTGCCGGTCTGTTTGAGCGACAGTTCCCCTTTGTGCTCCCCGTCCTTCTCCAGCATGAAGCGTCCCAGCAGACCGACCGGGACCTTGTGCTTGAAATCAAGTTCCATCATGTAATACAAAAACAGCGGCATTTTTCGAATCTGCTGATGGACGATGTCGCGCAGGTCTTGGCAGAGCGACGCTTCGCCGACCAGGGGCATGAAGTCAAAGAAGATGGTCGAGTATCTGACCTTCTGCGGTTCGGGGGTGTTGATCCAGTCGGCAATCCGCGCCTGCCATTCCTTGAGACGACCGCGCCACAGGGGGTTGCTGGCCATCACATTCCCCTTGCAGAGGGGGTAGCCGATCCGGTCGTAGGCCGCGACCAGTTTTTCGGAAAAGGGGACAAAAAACGCGTCGACTTCCGCGGTTCGGTCGTCCGGGAAGTTTTCGTAAATGAAACCGTTGTCCTGGTCCGGACCCAGCAGCATCTCTTTGCGCCCGCCGCTGCCCATGATGATGAAGCAGTAGCGGATATCGGGCGGGGTCATGCCCTGCTGTCGCAGTTCCTCAAGGGTCAGTTCGAAAGCGCGCCGCAGGATACAGTGGTGAATGTAGGACAGGATCTCCATGGTTTCGAAGGGCGAGCGGGTTTCGCTCATCAGGGCCTTGGCGACCTTGACGATTTCCGCTCTTGCCACCGCCAGGCTTTCGATCGACTGCGCCTCCTTGACGCTTCCGACCAGCAGCATCGATTTCTGGCTGCGGTATTTCATCAGGTCCTGCAGGGTGACGATGCCGACGATCTCTCCCCGGTCCAGAACCGGCATATGTTTGATCTTGTGCCCCATCATGAAGGTGGTGGCTTCATACATGTAGGTTTCCGGGGTCATGGTGTAGGGGTTCGGCGTCATGACATCGGCGGCCGAGATGTTATTAATATCTATCGCTTCTCGGGCAAGAACCTTGGTTACCAGATCCCGTTCGGTGACGATGCCCAGCGGGCGACTCGATCCATCGCAGACCAGCAGGGCGCCGATGCCTCTGCGGGTCATCCGCTGGGCAATCTGATTGACCGGGGCGTCGGGGCTGCAGACTTCCGCCGGAGAGGACATGATCTCGGAAAGACGTTTCTTGAAAGGGTAGGCTTCCATCTGGGTCAGCGCTTTTTCGCTGTGATTGCTGACCATGTCGGAGTACAGGCTGCGCACCCGCGAATAGATGGCTCTGGTGAAGTATTCGGAAATCTGCGGGTTGACACTGGCCGCCTTGGTCAGCAGCGCGACCGGGATCAGATAACACTCGGTCTCCCTGACGGTGCGTGCTCCGGCGGTATAGTCCTCTTTGGTGAAGACCGGGGTGCCGCCGAAAAAGGAGCCTTCCTTGCGGTAGTCGACAACCATTTCCACGCCGCCCGGAGTCAGGGCGACAATTTCGACCAGCCCGGCCTTGATAACGTAGAGATAGCCGGTGGGCGGATCGTGCTGATTGAAGATATGGGTATGGGCGGGAAATTTTTTGATCACGGCCGCCTGATCGAACTCGGCGAAAATCTCATCGGGAAGATGGCAGAAGGGTTCCGTATCTCTGAGCTTCTTGATCAGTCCCATGTTTACCCCTGTGGTCAGTGCGCATCCGCTTTGGTCGAAACGTTCCCGCCGGGCAGGAGCCTTCGCCGCATATCTTAAAATGGTACCATAAGAACCGCACGAAAAAAAAGCCGGAGCACCGGAACGGGATGATTCGCCGCCCGATTCAGTCCGCGGTCCCGTTTCCTGAGGAATTTTTCTTTTTTCCGAAAGTGAAAGGGTGCGCCTGCCTGCTGATCACAAAATCCGCGAAGACCTTCATCCAGAGGGTGATGCCGGTCATGGCGCTCCAGGTTTTATAGGGGAACGCCCCTGCCAGGACCCCGATGATGGTCGTGACGGCGACAGCTCCGGCCGCCAGGTTGACCAGCCCGGTATAGGGCGCCCATTTTTCGGGGTTTGACGGCCCCTCGCCGCGCTTGAGGGCGACCTCCGAGTAGTCCTTCTTTTTGAAGATTCTCCAGGCCCGCCGCAGCCAGAAAAATGCCATCGGGAACAGGGCGAGGAATAAAATCCAGGTTACGGCGATGCTGATATCAAAAACCATGCGACTCTCCAGTAAGGCCCGACGCTGCGGGAAAAAGCTGATTCGACCTTCGTTTTACCTGACCCGTCGGTGGCAAGCAACGGAATTTTTTGAAAAAAAACCCCGCCAGCGCAACTGGCGGGGTCAATTGATCTTGCGATCACATTAAAAGAGGAGCTATCGCTTAGTGGGCACCACCGATTTCCTTGGAGCCACGAGGGATACGTACGCTTTCCACCAGTGCCACGATCTCTTCCGGAGGCGCCGGGAACATCCTCTTGACCCCGAACGCCACCGCAAAGTTGACCACGGCGCCGATGGCGCCGAAGGCGTTCGGCTCGATACCGAGGAAGAAGTTCGCGCCGCCGATGGCGTCGACGAATTCGGTCCCCTTGATGAAGAAGATCCCCTTGTGGGCGAAGACGTAGAACATGGTGATACCGAGACCGGCGAGCATACCGGCAATGGCGCCTTCCTTGTTCATGGTCTTGCTGAAGATGCCGAGCATCAGCGCCGGGAACAGGGAGCTGGCGGCCAGGCCGAATGCGATGGCCACGGTGCCGGCGGCGAAGCCCGGCGGATTGAGACCGAGGTAGCCGGCGACCATGATCGAGCAGGCCATGGCGATCTTGCCGGCCATCAGCTCGCCCTTTTCGCTCAGGTCAGGCATGAACTTCTCTTTGAGCAGGTCGTGGGAGATCGCCGAAGAGATGGCGAGCAACAGACCGGCCGCGGTCGAGAGCGCGGCAGCCAGACCGCCGGCGGCGACCAGGGCGATGACCCAGTTGGGCAACAGGGCGATTTCAGGATTGGCGAGAACCATGATGTCGGCGTTGACGCTCAGCTCGCTCCCCTTCCAGCCCGCGGCCGCCGCTTTGGCCTGGAACGCCTCGTCTTTACTCGTGTCGTTGTAGTACTGGATGCGGCCGTCGTTGTTCTTGTCTTCGAACTTGAGCAGGCCGGTGACTTCCCAACGCTTCATCCAGTCGGGACGCTCGGCATGGACGATCTGGGCATCCGGAGCAAAGAGGTTGCTGTCGGCGGCCATGACGGTCGGGTTGATCGTTTTCAGCAGGTTCATCTTGGCCATGGCGGCCACGGCAGGAGCGGTGGTGTAGAGGATGGCGATGAAGACCAGGGCCCAACCGGCCGAAGCCCGGGCGTCCTTGACCTTGGGAACGGTGAAGAAGCGGACGATGACGTGCGGCAGACCGGCGGTACCGATCATCAGCGACACGGTGTAGACAAACATGTTCAGCGTGCTGATCCGGGTGCTGGTGGTGTACTGGGCGAAGCCGAGATCCTGCACGATCAGGTCGAGTTTGGTCAGCAGTGCGACGTTGTTGCCGACCATGTCGGAGCCGAGACCGAGCTGCGGAATCGGGTTGCCGGTCAGCTGCAGCGAAATGAAGACGGCTGGAACGGTGTAGGCCAGAATCAGAACGCAGTACTGGGCAACCTGGGTGTAGGTGATCCCCTTCATGCCGCCGAAAACGGCATACATGAAGACGATACCCATGCCGATGAAGATACCGGTGGAGTTGGAGACGCCGAGGAAACGCGAGAAGGCGACGCCGACGCCGGTCATCTGACCGATGATGTAGGTCAATGATGCCGCCAGCAGGCAGATAACCGCAACAGTGCTGGCGCCCTTGGAATAGAAGCGATCACCGATGAACTGCGGCACGGTAAATTTGCCGAACTTCCTCAAGTAAGGCGCCAGCAGCATGGCCAGCAGAACGTAGCCGCCGGTCCAGCCCATCAGGAAGAGTCCGCCGCCGTAGCCCATGTTGGAGATCAGGCCGGCCATCGAGATAAAGGACGCGGCCGACATCCAGTCGGCGCCGGTTGCCATGCCGTTCAGTACCGGGTGTACGCCGCCGCCCGCGACGTAAAATTCTTTGGTGCTGCCCGCGCGGGCCCATACGGCGATGCCGATATACAGCGCAAAGGTCAATCCGACAATTAGATAAGTTATTCCCTGAAGACTCATTATATGGCTCCTCCTTAATCTTCGTGAACGTCAAATTTTTCGTCGATCTTCCCCATCTGCTTGGCATAGAAGAAGATGAGTATGACGAAAATGTACATTGAACCCTGCTGCGCGAACCAGAAGCCGAGCGGATAGCCGCCCAGGCTGATGTTGTTGAGCATAGGCGCAAGCAGAATGCCGAAGCCGTACGAGACAACGAACCAGACGATCAGAACGTTTCTTATCAGGGCCAGTGTTGCTTTCCAATATCCCGCGCTGTCATGTTGCATAAAAGTCTCCTCTCTCTCTTAAAAGTTTGGTTTCCGGGGAAACCTTAACAGGAATTGATGGTCCGGGATGCTGCTTCGAACCAACTGATTAAAAACGCCGTCCATACGCCTCCTTTCGCATAGAGTTGGTTTCGATTTTATTCAAAAAGTTGCCTTGTTGATAAAGTGTCCGACATAGCCGAGTTTGGATGAAATCACCACCCCTGCTTCGGTCAGGCCGGGCAGGAGTTCGTTCTCGATCTTTTCCGGAGACAAGCGGAACTCGGGACCGATGATGCAGAGGCTGCCCGGTACGCCGCCATGGGCGTCGATCAGCGGCGCTGCCAGGGAGGCTATGCCTTCGCCGAAGGTCCCCTGGTCATGGCAGTTGCCCTGCTGGCGGATGCGCGGCATGTCCGATTTCATGGCCGCCACTTCTTCAAGGCTGCACTTGGCGCGATGCCGTTCGTCGTGCGCCAGAATGACCTGTCCCGCCGAAGGGCCGGTTATCGGGTAGCGTTTGCCGAGCAGCGAAATGATTTTGACCTGCTGGGTCGTATCGACCATGTCGAGCAGCAGGACTTCATTGCCGCTGGGGACTGCCAGGTAGATCGCCTCGTTGCATTGTCTAACCAGCTTTTCCATGACCGGCTTGGCCTTGCGCAGCAAACCCATGCGCGAAAGAAATTTCTGGCCGATTTCGTAGGCCGAGAGTCCGAGCTTGTATTTACCGGACTTTTGCTCTTTTTCAACGTAGCCGCGGTTTTCAAAGGTCGCCAGCAGGCGAAAAATGCTGGTCTTGTTCATGCCCAGACGTTCACTGAGCTGTGAGATGCGTACCTCGTCGCCTTCGTCGCAAAGCGCTTCCAGGACATCAAGGGCATTATCGACGGACTGGATTGAATACGATTCTTTCTGGCGTCGAGGCAAGAGCCCTCTCCTTTTTGTGATAGGGGCAGTGGTCACAATAAAACAAGTCTTCATAAGTCCATGTTCTGTGGAAAGCTAATACAGCGTTTTATTTTTGTCAATATAATACTGAATAAAAAAAATTCGTGGCAAAAAAAACAATCAATATCAGTAACTTAAAAATAGTTCATGGTTTGTTTTTAGCAAAAATTATGTGCGTTTTCGGTGATAAAATACCAACCTTAAACAGGAGTTAAGAGCCTGCTAATATGACTTGTTTTGTATTAATTTGTAAAGCTGTTCTATTTTTTTTGGATACTGGTGTTCCGGCAACCCGGACAGTAGTGAAACGCTTCATACTCAAATTAAACACCCATTCGCTCTGGCCTGAGTGGTTTCCGGTTGCGTATGAGGTTCTGTGGCTGGCTGCGGCCCGTTTGTCTGGGCGTGCAGGAAGTTTAGCAGGTGAAACTTCTGTTTCAAGAGTTCGATCTTTTTTTCGTTAAGCCGGACCGGGGAGCCGAAGAGGGGGGGGCTGCTGTTCGCCGATCGAACAAGCCGATGCGGGCGGCATGCTCGCCTTTGCTTTTTTGCTGGTTGGGTATCGGGGGTTTATGGTAGAAACGTCTCCCGTGATGGCGCCGGATGCTAGGAGCGTATCGTCCGACAGCCTCCTGTTGAATATCCGGCATCCAGCAATGCGTTTCGCCAGGAGCCAGTCATGTTCCAATTGTCAGACAAGGGTCGGGGGGTCAGGCAGATGTTCGATACCATCGCCCCGCGCTACGATCTTCTCAACCGGCTGCTTTCGTTCGGCGTCGATCGTCGCTGGCGGCGGTTCGCCGTCGCCCGGCTGCAGGTTCCCGAGGGGGGCTGCGTCCTCGATATCGCAACCGGAACCTGCGACGTCGCCCTGGAGATCGCCCGGATGACGGCCGATTCGGTGACCATTGTCGGCGAGGATTTTACCCAGGGGATGCTGGTCCATGGCCAGCAGAAGCTGGACAATTCTCCTTACGGCCGGCGCATTCTGCTGGCCAATGCCCCGTGCGAGGCGATTCCGCACCCGGATGCAACCTTTGATGCGATTACCATCGCTTTCGGGATCAGAAATGTTGTCGACCGGCAAGCGGGACTGAATGAAATGTTCCGCGTCCTGAAACCGGGCGGCCGGGTTGTAATCCTGGAATTTTCCAACCCGCGCAGCCGGGTTTTCAACAATCTGTACTCTTTTTATTTTCGGCGACTGCTGCCGGCCATCGGCGGTCTCTTGTCGCAGCGCAGTGCCTACCAGTACCTGCCCGATTCCGTTCTCGAATTTCCCAAGCAGGAAAAATTTCAGGCGATGATGGCCGCCGCGGGGTTCACCGCTCTGCGCTATCACGACCTGACCTTCGGTATCTCCACCGTTTATGTCGGTGACAAGGCCGCCCTCGACTGAGCGGCACGCCTGCGCTTAGCGGTTCAGCTGCTCCCCGCCCTGCGGCTTGGCCGGCCGGCCATTTTCCCGCCCCGGGGCGAACAGTTTGTCGGGATCGGTAACCAGCGTGCCGGGCAGCCCGAGGGTTCGTTTCACTATTCCCAGAACCGTTTTTGACAACGATGAGGCGGGGATCGCCGTGACGACCGGGTCGTTTGCCGGTCCCTCGACCTTGAAGTGTGCCGTGAGCAGGGCCTTTTCTTCACCGGCCAGCAGCCAGCCGGCCACCGGAATCGCGGTAATGATTTTATCGACGGTCCGCAGCGGTTTGACTCCGACCGTGACATCGATGGTGTTGTCGACAAAGCTGCGACTGCCGATCAGCGACATGTTCATCGCATTGCTTTTTATCTGCAGGTTCTCCGTCGCTAACCGGCCGTCTTCCAGGCTGACGCTTGCCGTCAGCAGGCTGAACGGCATCCCTTTCCGATCCATGTCGGGCAGTTTCAGTTCGAACAGCTGCGAGACATTGAGCAGCGAGAAGATCCGTGCCAGGCCGCGGAATTTTCTCAGGGCGCCGTTGCGGATCTCCAGGTGCGCGCCGCCCCTGGAGCTGGCCCAGAAGCTGTCGCCGGTTCCGTTCCCCTCCAGATAGAAATCGCCGCGCAGTTGTCCGGTCACCAGTCCTTGCGCTTTGAGGACCTCGCTGTGCACGGTGGCGGCGTCGAAATCCTCCAGGTGTCCGGAAACTTTCAGTCGGCCCTGCTCGTACTCGACGCGCGACAGGCAGAAGCCGTCCTTGTGTCTGAAGCGTAACGGGTAGAGCGTGAAGAGACCCGGGCGGCTGACAATCGTCCCTTCTGCGTCATGGAACTGCAGGCCGCCCAATGTTCCCTGGGCCACCCGGGCCAGAATCCTGATCGGCTTGCCCTTGACGGTGCTTTTTTTCGGCTTCCTTTTCGGCGGACCGTTGAAGAGATTGATGATTTCAAGGATGTCGGCATGCTGAAACGAGTCTATTTCCAGGGAGGTGTCCGGTGCCGAGAAGTCGCGGACGTAGCCGTAAACCGTGGCGTCCGTGCCGCTTTCGAGACGAACCCGAACCGGATCGAAGAGGATGCCCCCCTTGTTGATCAGCAGCCTGCCGTCCAGGTCGTTCAGGATCATGTCCTGGTTGGCAAAGATCAGGTCGCGGGCGCGCATCGCCTGACTGCGGACCCGCAGATCGAGCAGAAAATTGTTCCAGTCGCGCAGTGTGCCGTCGACCTGCACCGGTGACCGGCCGAGGCGGGCGTCGAGCTTTGCGAAATCCAGTCCCTGCTGATCAAACCTGACCGCTCCGCTGGCGGAGTTGAGATCGCCGAGCATCCAGGTCAGGTGTGCGCCGACCTGGTCCAGCTTCAGTTCGCCCTGGAATTTCCCCGACCCCAGGTGCTGCAGTTCGAGGCTCAGCCCCCCCTCGGCCGCCAGTCTTTGCAGCAGCGGTGAGTGGCGGCGCAGTGCGCTCAGGTTGATGTCGCGCAGCTGCAGGCGGACGGCCCGCTTGGAATCTCCGAGGGGGATGGCTGCGCTCCCGGCAAGCTGCGTTTCGGCAAGAGCGAGGGTGCCCTGCTCGATGTCGATCCGGCCGGGACGCCAGCTGCCCTTGAGGTGCAGGCGGCATTGCTGCTTCGCTTGTTTTATGAACAGCGGAGCGAACTGCGCGTGCAGATCGTCAAGGTTGACCTGCAGTTCGCCACGCATCGACTCGCGGCTTCCCTCGATGCTGAGGGCTGCCGGAACCGGCCCGTCGAGCACCAGCGTTTCCGGCAGGGCGACCGGCAAGAAGCGGCGGAGGGCGGCGATCCCGGGCCGGGCGGTGATCTCCAGGGCGAAGAGGGGAGCGTCTTGCCAGTTGTGGATCTGGCCGTGAAAGGAGAGGTCCTGTTCCCGCAACTGCAAGGTGCCGTTGCTCAGTTCCAGCGTTTGATTGTCCAGCCTGGCTTCAAGAGAGATCCGTTCAAGGTGCTCTGTATCGTTCAGCGCCCACCGGCCGTTGTCAAGCCGCAGCTGCGCCCGGTACTGGAACGGGGGGGCGTTGGTTGTTGCGCCGTCCCGACGGTCGCGACTGCTGAAATGAGCGGTGGCCGATGTCAGGGTGCCGGCGGTCAGTTTGTCCAGCTGCGGCACGTTCAGCAGCTTCAATAACGGCGGCAGGGGGATATTTTCGGTCGACAGGCGGCCCTGCCAGTGCCGGTCCGCGGCGGTTCGGCTGATCTGCAGCTCTCCCGTCAGGGGCATATCATGCAGGATCATGCGCAGGTTCTGCAGTCGCTCGGTCTGTTGCGAGGATGTCCAGCGCCCTTCTGCTTTGAGCAGTTGCTTTCCCGACTCCGACCCGGTGAGTTGCCCGGAGAACGCGACACCGGAGGCCAGCGCGCCGTCCAGGCGCAGGGTGGCATCGATCCGCTCCGGAAGGTATTGGGCACTGCGCTCCGGCAGCAGCTCGCGCGAAAGCTGTTTCAGCTCTGCCGTGACGGTCAGCGGCAGCCGCCGCCAGTTCGCCAGCTGCGCCGGCGGCGGGAGTTCGGTCTCCACGATAAACCGGCCGGCCTGCTCGGGGAGCTCGCCGGAAACGACCAGATAGCCGCTCTGTTCGGACTCCCAGCCCCGCAGAACCAGATTCAGGTTTTCGATGCGGGACGGGATGGTCCGCGGCCGGGCTTGCTCCTGCTTCAGTTCCAGTTGCGCCTGGCGGATGGTCAGCAGGCTCAGGCCGAACCTTTTGAACAGTTTTCCGGCGAGCGCGGAGGCCGCTTCTCCGTTGCCGGTCGCCGTTCGCTCAGGCAGGGTGATGGTGAATTGCGGTCCGCTCAGAACCACCCGATCGAGCAGCAGCTCGCCGTCCAGCAGCGGTTTCAGCCTGAGCACTCCGGTCACTTGCGGGATCCGGATCTGCGGATTTTGTTCGTCGCCGATGCCGAGATTGCGGATATCGATGGCCAGTCCCTGCCGGTAGGTCAGGTGGAGTGCTTCCATCCGCACCGGTTGTTGCAGCAGCTGGCTCAGTTCCCGGGTCAGTCGCAGCCGCAAGTCGCCCAGGTCGAGCCGCGGCAGTGCCACCGTCAGCAGGACGGCGGCGCTTGCCAGCAGCAGCAACAGGGCGCTGAGCAGGGGGTAGCGACGATAGAATGGAGTTGCTTTCATGGAGTTTGTTTTCAGTTGGAACGCATGCTGCCGCCCGATCTGTTAGCCGCCGATGACGCTCATCGCAATGGCCGGAGCTAATCATACCGGCTATTTAGATTAGCGACAAGCGGCAAAGGAGAATTGTTGTCGCGGGCCGGGGTAGGGAATTAGCCCGCTGTCGACAATACCGTCTTTACAGGATTTCAGTGCCTTGCTAACATAGCCCGCCCTGTGCCGCGCAGGGGGCCGGATGGCGGCTGCCGGTCTCTTGCGTGTTTTCGTCCGGGCATCTCCTTCTTTCATCTGTTGACCATATAAAATTTTACGCATTGCTCGTCTTGCCGTTGCCGGCCGATCGGACTGAATGAAGATCAAACGTCTTGAAATTGTCGGGTTCAAGTCCTTTGTCGACAAGGTGTCCCTCGATTTTCAGCAGGGGATCACCGGCGTCGTCGGTCCCAACGGCTGCGGCAAGAGCAACATTGTCGATGCCATCCGTTGGGTGATGGGGGAGCAGAACGCCCGGCATTTGCGCGGACGGGCCATGGAGGACGTGATTTTCGGCGGCAGCGAAATCAGGAAGCCGCTGGGGATGGCCGAGGTTTCAATCATTTTTGACAACAGCGCCGGACTCTCCCCCCCCGCCTATCGGGACTACACCGAAATCATGGTGACCCGGCGCCTGTACCGCAACGGCGACAGCGACTATCTGCTGAACAAGACCCCGTGCCGACTGCTCGATATCACCGAACTTTTCATGGATACCGGAGTCGGCGCCCGGGCCTACTCGATCATCGAGCAGGGCAAGGTCGGCATGCTGATCAGCTCAAAGCCGGAAGATCGGCGGGCGCTGATCGAAGAAGCCGCGGGGGTGACCAAATTCAAGTCGCGCAAGAAGGCTGCTTTGCGCAAGATGGACGCCACCCGGCAGAACCTGGTGCGGCTGGGCGATGTGGTCACCGAGGTTCGGCGGAATCTCGGCAGCCTCAAGCGTCAGGCGCAGCGTGCCGAAACCTATCGGCAGCAGCGCGCCGAAGCCAAGCGGATTGAACTCAGCCTGGCCGGGAACCGCTACCAGATCTTACAGCAGGAGCTGAACCGGGTCGGCAGCGAGGCGCAGGCTCAGGCCGGTCAGCTTGAACAGATCGAAGCCCGCCTGGCCGCGGGGGAGTTGCAGATCGAAGAGAGGCAGCTTGCTCTGGTGTCGGTGGAAGACGATCTGGCCCGCAGCCAGGAACAGGTTTATCAGCTCGGCTCCGAGGTGCAACGGGTCGAGGGGGAACTGGTCCTGGCCTCTCGGCAGCGGGAAACGCTGCTGCGTCAGGATCTGCAGCAGCAGGAAGAGCAGCAGGAGGTCGCCGAACGTCTGGGCGCTCTCGACGACGAAGAGCGCCTGTTGCAGCAGACGGATGACCAGTTGCAGTCCGAGCTTTTGCAGGCGGAACAGCAGACCCGTGCCGCGGAGCAGGCGCTTGCCGAACATCAGCAGGCGGAAAACCGTCTGTCGCTCCAGCTGGAGGGCGGGCGTCGCAAGCTGATGGAGCTGCTCAACGAGGTCAGCCGTTTGACCAACCGCCGCGAGGAGCTGGCCCGCAGGTTGCTGGCGGAAGAGGAACGACAGGAGCGCAATCGCAGCGAAGCGGTGCGGCTGAGCGAGCAGCAGCAGGAGCAGGCCGAGTTACGTTTTACGCTCGAAGAGCAGTTGCGCTTGCTGCAGCAAAAAGCCCGGGAATTGAATGACGAGCAGCAAACGCTGCAGGAACGGCAGCATCTGCTGAACGAACGCCGGGCCGAGGCGGAGACGGCGGTCGCAGACATGCGGCAGCAGCTGGAGCGGCGGCGCTCGCGGTTGGAATCGCTGCAGGAACTTGAACAGAATCTTGACGGCTACAGCGAGGGGGTGCGACTGCTGTTTGCCGCTGGAACGCTCCAGCGGCAGGTGGCCGCCGATTTTCTGCAGGTGGCCCCCGAGCATGAGCTGGCGGTTGAAATGGCGCTGGGGGAACGGCTGCAGGCGATCCCGCTCGGGGATCCCGACCACCTCGACGCAGCTGTTGCGCTGCTGCGGGAGCAGGGCGCGCGGGCGACGCTGCTGCTCGGCGCGGCAGGCTGTGCCGAGCTTTCACCCCCTGCGGGGGCGACCCCCCTGAGCGATCTGGTCAAGGGCAAGGGCGCTCACGCGCAGCGGATCGGACCGTTGCTGGCCGGCACATTTCTGGTGGAGAGCCTGGAACCTTTCTTCGGCCGGTCGCTGGCCGCCGGGACCTTGCTGGTGACTTCCGGCGGTGATTGTCTCAGCTGGCGCGGCGAGCTGATTGCTGGCGCTCCGGTGGCCGCCGGCTCCGGTCTGCTGCGTAAAAAACGCGAAATTGAAGAGCTGACGGGCCAGGTGGAACAGCTCGAACTGCAGCTGGATCGACAGCAGGAGACCTGTCGCCTGCTGCAGGAGGAACTGGCCCGCTGCGAAGATGAGGCGCAGGCCCTGTCCGGCGAACGGCATCGCCAGGAATTGCGCCTGCTGGAGCTGCGCAACGATCAGGATCGCAGCGTTCAGGAACAGGCCAGACTGCAGGAACGCCTGGAACTGCTCAGTTTTGAAGAGGAGCAGTTGCACGATGAACGCCAGCGGCTGCTTGCCGAGCAGGAGCAGATCGGTCGCGGCACCGAGCATTCCTCCGCCCAGCAGATCGCTCTTGAGCGGGAGACCGGTCGCCTGCAGCAGGAGCAGTCTGACGCGCGAAGCCGGGTCGAGCAGGTCCGCGAAACGATGACCGGCCTGAGGGTCGGGCTGGCCAGTCTCCAGGAACGGCGGGACGGCGGTCGCGAGACCCTGCGGCGTGTCCTGCGCAGCCGGGAAGAGTTGACGAAAAGGACGGCCCTGCTCCGTTCCCGGCGGCAAGAAAGTGCCGCTGAAAAACAGCGACTGGAGGAACTCGACCGGCACTTACGGGTCGAGCTGGACCTGTTGCTGCAGCGGCGCGAAGAACGGCAGGCCGACGAAGTTGCGGTTCGCGAACGATTTGAAGAGAGCCGCCGGCAGCTTGAGGCATTGCGCGATCGGCAGCGTGAGATTCGCGGCCAGGCGGATGAACGGAGAAAAGAGCTGGCGCGACTGCAGCTGCGCCAGCGGGAACTGTGCGTCGATGCCGAGCATCTGCGCGGATCGGTCGAGGAACGCTACCGCGTCGATCTCGACGAGCATCAGGTTGCCGAAGCGACCGAGGCGGAACTGGAGCGCCTGCAGGGGCAGCTGAAACAGCTGCTGCAGCGCATCGAAGCGCTGGGTGAAGTCAATCTGACGGCCATTGATGAACACCGCGAACAGGAGCAGCGCTACGATTTTCTGACCAAACAGCGGGATGACCTGCACCGCTCTCTGGAGGATCTGCAGAAAGCGATCAACAAGATCAACCGGACCACCAGGCGGCGCTTCAAAGAGACCTTCGATCAGGTCAACGAGAAGTTCCGGCAGGTGTTTCCGCGCCTGTTTCGTGGCGGGCAGGCCGAGCTCAGGCTGACCGACGAGGACGATCTGCTGCAAAGCGGTATCGAGATCGTCGTCCAGCCTCCGGGAAAACGGTTGCAGAATGTCAATCTGCTCTCCGGGGGGGAGAAGGCGCTGACGGCCGTAGCCCTGATTTTTTCGCTGTTTTTGATCAAGCCGACTCCGTTCTGCGTGCTGGACGAGGTCGATGCACCGCTGGATGATGCCAATATCGATCGATTTGCCGAAATGGTCCGGGAGATGTCGGAGATTTCCCAGTTTATTATTATCACCCACAGCAAGCGCACCATGGCCAATGCGCAAACCATGTACGGGGTGACCATGGAGCAGCCGGGGGTTTCGAAGATCGTCTCGGTGCGGATGACCGATTGTCAACCGCCGGGCGAAACTGCCGCGGTGCTGAATCAGTAATGGTCGGTGCTGCTCTGTACGAGTGTGTGCCGTGCTGCCACAGCGAGTGAACTATGCCATTTAAAAAACAACTGAACAGGATGCTGGAGAAGATCCCCGGCGCGCTCGGGGCGATCATTGCCGATTGGGAAGGGGAGGCCGTCGATCAGGTTGCGCTGTTGGACGATTATGACATCAAGATACTGGGCGCGCATAAAGGGATCATTCTGACGCGGTTGCGCGAAGCACTGGAGCGGGTTGATGGCGGTGAACTGGAAGAGATACTGATCAGCGCCGAGCAGAACCAGACCCTGATCGCGCCGGTGACGGAGGATTATTTCCTGGTTCTGGCCCTGCTGCCCGAGGCGATGCTGGGGCGCGCTTCCTTTGAATTGCGCCGTTGTGTCGGCCTGCTGCGGAAAGACATCGCCTGACAGCGCATCTGCCGGTCTCGGCGGCTGTCTGTGTTACGTCGGTTTTGACTCGTCATTGTTTTGTACTTACGACTGATTGATTGAAGGATGCAAGGTTATTATGGAGTTTTTTGAGCGATGGCTGGTGCTGCTGGCCGATTTTTTGAAAACGGCCGGCGTTCCGGAAGAATACGTGCACTTGGCAGCTCTGGGGGTGGTCTACGTTGCGGCGATCCTCGCTGTTCTGCTGATCGTCCTGGTTCTTGTCCGATTGAGTCGAAAAAAAGTTCAACCGGAAACGAAAGAGAGTGACGCGGCCGGAATCGCCCCGGCAGCCGAAGCCGAAGCCGAAGCCGAAGCCGAAGCCGAAGCCGAAGCCGAAGCCGAAGCCGAAGCCGAAGCCGAAGCCGAAGCCGAAGCCGAAGCCGAAGCCGAAGCCGAAGCCGAAGCCGAAGCCGAAGCCGAAGCCGAAG
>DASWJX010000340.1:0-2063 GCA_036396915.1 Geopsychrobacteraceae bacterium
CGCGTCGATGCTGTCGTAGGCGCGATACAGTTCGTAGAGTTTGCCGGCCCGGATCGCGAACATGGTGCCCCGTTTGACGACCTGGACCTTGACCCCCATCTCAAACATGTCCCCCGAAGGCGCCATGCAGATATCGGCCTGACGGGTTTCGGCCAGCATGCGGCGCACCGTGTCGCAGGTGCCCGCTTCGACACAGGCCTGGTTGATCGAGCCGGTCACCAGGTAGGCCGCGCCCATGGCAAACGCCGCCAGCGCCGCGGCGGGGGTGGCGATGCCGCCGCCCAGACCGACCCGCAGCGGCTGCGGGTAGTTGAACCTGCGCTGGCACTCGTCCATCTGGGCCTGGATGGTCGGGAACAGCGCCAGCGCCGGACGGTTGTCGGTGTGGCCGCCCGAGTCGGCCTCGACCGTGACATCCTGGGCCATCGGGATCTGCCCGGCCAGCTCGGCCTGGTCGGCGGTCAGCTCGCCGGCGGCCACCAGCTCGCGCAGGAATTTCTCCGGCGGCGGGGCGAAAAAACGGGCGGCGACCTCTTCCCGGGAGATCTTGGCGATCAGCCGGTTGGGGGTCACGATCCGTCCGGACCCGTCGCGATGGATGCCGTGGGTCCGGTAGCGGACCACCGGCAGGGTCAGGGCCAGAAAGGCCGAGGCCTCGACCAGCCGGATGCCCTTGCGCAGGTACAGGTCCACCAGCGCGGCTTCCAGCTCCGGTTCGTTCGGGCTGTGGATCAGGTTGCAGCCGAAATTGAAGGGCTGCTCCGCCGCCTGCAATTGATCGATCGCCGCTTCGACCTGTTCGAGCAGCAGCCCCGCCGCACCGAAAAAACCGAGCATGCCGGCCGCGCCCAGTTCCCGGACCATGGCGACGGAACTGATCCCCTTGGCCATGGAGCCGCCGACATAGGGATAGCGCAGGCCGTGATCGCGGCGGAAGTCCGGATCGCCGAGGCTCTCGACCGGACAGGCCGGGATCATGCCCCGCATGCCGACCGGCGGCGGCGAACCGTCCGGCCAGTGCTGCAAGGCGAGATCGCCGTTTGTGTCAAGCAGGGCAAAAGGGCGGTTGATCATACCCAGGGCGCGCCGGGTCTCAATCATCGGCGGCGCGGCTGAATGGTCTTTCAGGTCGGCAAGCTGCAAAGAAAACTCTCCTACAGTAAGTATTTCGGACACATTGGTTTTCATCGACAAGCTGACGCGGGGTGGCAGCCCCTGCGCCCGTTTCGGTGAGCCGGTCCGTACTTGAAGTTCTGGCTGGCATCCTCCGGACCGGGTGCTGCAAAAACAAAAGCCTCTTCTGCCGCATAGCTCAAGAGGCGCCTCGCTTCCGGGTAATTCCCATAACATAGCATTATACAACGATTCTGTCTTGCAATCGATAACTTTCGCGCCCGCTTTTCAGGTTTTGTACCTCCCGGCAAGCGGCCACGATTCCGCCCGCCGTGGGGAACCGGTACGGGAAAAGGGGCCAGCCTGTCGGCTAACCCCTTGACTTTTCAGATGCCCGGTCGCGGCGGCGCCCCGCGGCCCTCAGGTATTGCCGCTTTCGCAAAAAAACATCACCATGGATGGCGTCAAGTCTTACCGCAGGATTCGGAACGCTGTAAAGGGTTTTAATGGTCGGCAAAGCCGTCGGGCGTATGCTGTCGAGGGGGAGTTTTTTGCGTTGACTTGACCGGACCGAAACGGCTACCGTGTTGAAATTCTTGGGAAAGGCAGGGGGATATGTTTTTTGCCGGGCCGCATTGAAACAATCATCATAAGAGTCGCCGAGCCGTCGTTGAACGGTCCGGCGGCTCTTTGTTTTGTTGGCGTTGCCTTAAAGGGGGGAGAGTGCCGCTGCCCTTGAGCGCAAATATCCCAAGGAATTGGCAAAGTGGTGCCGGCCATGGAGTTTTCCCGCAGGAAAATCCCTGGATCAATACCAAGATAAAAGAGCAAGGCCGCCAGGGAAGCTGTTGTTCGCAGCCCCTTAGGTGGTCTTTAGTCCAGTCATTGAAAAGGGCCTAGAGGGGTCCGCATAAGATTCCACTTCATTCAGCAGTGTTTTTTGAAATATT
>DASWJX010000341.1:0-7384 GCA_036396915.1 Geopsychrobacteraceae bacterium
GTCGCCGGCAGAAAGAATTCGAGGCGTTGACCGACAAAGAAGTTTCCGCTCTTGAGAAAATCGTCCGGGACGCGTTTGAAGGCTTTGCCGACAAGCCGTAACGCCGCAGGGCGGACTTTTTGCGACGCCATCATCCGATGGTTTTGCGAAAGCATCAAATATCGTCCGCAAATGTACCGATCATCAAGGCTCCGGTGTAGAGCGATCGCTGCCCTGCTGGCGGAGCCCGCGCTCCCGACACGTTCCCTATCTTTATCCGCCAAGAGAAAGCAGGCGTACCAAGGATCACGTGCAGGAGCATCTCCCGCAGGACGAAACAGCGGTTTGTCTGCGATTTTTAGTCATTTTTTCACATTCCGTCTACACTCCAACCCTGCGAAATTCGACGCGCTTGTGCGCCTAACCCTGTTCTAGAATTACCTTTTGTAGTAAATAATAACATATAGGCTTGCGCCCGCGCCCGCCTCCCTGCTATTCTGGCATCGGTTTCAGGATTAATTTCTGATGCCTTAGCAAAAACTCAGGGGATGGCTAAGCAAAAATTTCGTCCTGCAAGGCTTGGTGGTTTTTCAGGGGCGAAGGCATACATCAGGTATGTCGAGGTCCTGAAAAAACACCGTAACGCCGCAGGGCGGACTTTGTGCGACGCCATCAATCTCTCTCTCAAGGAGGCCTGGCATGAAGCCGTTCTTTCTCTTGCTGTTCCTGATCGTATCCGCACTCCTCTTCGAAGTCCTCGCCCACCCCTTCGGGCACCGCAAATCCGCCGGCCATCCTGCTGCGCAACTCTGAGGGTTGCCACAGAGTCCAGCCGAACTCGCGGGCCGGTGGGATGGCGGCGGGGCATATATCGAAATGGCGAGATATGGCAGTCAGCAGAGCACCCATATCTCGCATTACAAAAAATAAAAACGCCTGCGGACCGTAAAGGTCCAAGGGCGCCACAAGCCACAAACCCCGAGCCCTGCCCTCCCCCGACAACGCCGCACGCAGCTTGTTGACAATCCGCTACTTATTTTGTATAAAATAATACAAATATTTGTACCCAATAGTACAATTAATTGTATGGATAAATACAAATGGAGTACAGACTAAACAAAAAACGACTCCTCGACATATTGGCGGGGTGGAACCGCCACCTAAAACGCAGGGTTCACCTGGTTGCCTGTGGCGGTACGGCAATGACTTTGCTTGGGGTAAAACCGTCAACAAAGGATGTTGATTTTATGGTTCCGCGTACCCAGGAGAGAAACTACCTGACAAAACAACTCTCTCAGTTGGGGTACAAACCAATCACTCAAGCCGGATGGGAACGTGCGGGGGAGCCTTTTCGCTTCGATCTCTTTCAAGGGAACCGAATCCATACGACAGAACTTTTGAAATCTCCCCTTGATAAAGGCGGGAACTCTCTCCTGATGGAGTACTCGCACCTTTACATCGGCATCCTGAATGACTACGACCTGATTTCCAGCAAGTTGATGCGTGGAACCGGAGTTGATTTCGATGACTGTTTGATGTTGGCCGAAGCCCGCGGGGACGCATTAGACATAGACAGACTTATTGAGCACTTCAATGAGATGGTCGTCTATGACATCGCTGTAGATCGCATCAAGCCCCATATCGAGGTATTTGTGGACAGGCTACGGGAGAATGGCCTTTATGACTGACAAAAAACTTCTCGACAATTTATCCAAACTCGGGTTCCCGATGTTTGAGCCGAGTGAAGAAATGGACGTCAACGAAACTCTGGCCGAGGTCGTCAAAAGCAACGACACCCGCCTTTGGGAGGGGTTTCCCGTGCTTTTAAAAAATGCCTCGGAAAGCTATCTGTTCTCGCAAGACAGGGTCAACAGACTATTAAAGACCCAACAGCAGCAAGAAGATTTTCGACGGCTTCTGCTTACATCACTCGCCCTTTATGCCAATTACCACCTGACGACCCCCTGGGCGAACAAATTCAAAAAGACGCTTTCAGATAAAGACAAGAATCTGGTACGAACGTGGCGTAACTGTTTTTCACACAGGCAACCCCTGCAATGGAACGGCAGGGAACTCGACCCGGAACGCCTGAAAGGGGCGTTTGAACTCTATTATGAACAGAGCGCGGATGACAGCCGTCGCAAAAAGGAAAAACTTGAGGAATTCTCCCTGGAATATGCTTTATCACAAGTTTTTTCGCCTAAACAGAAGGAACTGTTCAAAAAGAAACTGGACGGGCTTCCGCTGACGAAAACCGAACAGGAATATTACTCACGAACAGTGAAGAAGAAAGTGGTTGCTCTGGCGAATTCAGAGCTACATGTTCTCTCTCGCAAGCTGCTTGAGCAATAAGCGGTCATAGATACGCTTTAAAATCCGCTGCACCTTTTGCGACACAACACCGAAAAACCGCAAACCCCGATCCCCGCCCTCCCCTCCCAACCCCCGGCAACACCACAGCAATAGCCACGTCCCGCCCCGAAAAACCGGCGGCCATGGATAATTTGACGAAAAGAGTCAGGTTTTGATCCAGGTCATGTTTTCTGCGTTTGGAATCCCCTATAGTCGGGCCATCCAAAGAGAGCAAAGGAGACATGAGATGAATCTTCCGCAAGCCATCGGCGCTGCGCCGATCAATAAAATCATCGAGCAACATCCAGCCATCGGCGCGATCTTGCAGAAATACGATATCGGCTGCGTCACCTGCGGCGTCGGCATCTGCCTGGTCAAGGACGTGGTCAGCATCCACGCCCTGGGGGATGAGATCGAAGCGAAAATCGAACAGGAAATCAACGAGTACCTGAACAACAAAGGAGAATGATCATGGCAAATCTAGCCTGTGGCTGTCCCGGATCCCAGGTCCGTACCGTCGAAAAAAGTGCAAGCAGCGAGCAGCATGACAATCCGGCAACCGGCCGGCTGGCGTCGGAACTGCGCCAGTGGCCGACCCAGTTGCACCTGGTGCCGCCGACCGCACCCTACCTGCAGAACGCCCACCTGCTGATCGCGGCCGACTGCGTCCCCTTCGCCTACGCCGAATTCCATCGCGACTTCATCAAGGGCAAGGTGCTGGTCAACGCCTGTCCGAAGCTGGACGACACCAGCCCCTACGTCGACAAACTGGCGGCGATGATCGCCAACAACGACATTCAGTCGGTCACGGTGACGATCATGGAAGTCCCCTGCTGTCGCGGGCTGGGGATGTTCGCCGAGCAGGCGATCGCCCGCTCGGGCAAGGACGTGCCGCTGGAGATCGCGGTTATCGGTGTCGACGGTGAAAGAAAAAGTTGATGGCTTAGCCATCTATTTTAAGTAATTGCGCAAGCAGCAAAGTTAGCTGACAAACCAGGGCAAACAAGCAACGGGCCGCGGCCCGTACGTACTGAAACAACCAACGAAAGGTGAATGTGAAAATGGGAATCATGGATTTTTTAGGTTTCGGCAAAAAACAACCGCTCACCCCGCAACAACTCAAGGAGACCAATGACATGTCGATGTTCTGTTACCAGTGCGAGCAGGCCGCCAATGGCGGGTGCTCGGTGGTCGGCGTCTGCGGCAAGCAGCCCGATGTCGCCGCCCTGCAGGATCTGCTGGTCTATACGCTGAAAGGGATCGCCTTCTGGGCCGACCAGGCTCGTGCCAAGGGGCTCAAGGATCAGGAGATCGATCGTTTCATGATCGACGGCCTGTTCACCACGGTGACCAACGTCGATTTCGACGCCGAGGCGGTTGCTGAATTTGTGGTCGAAGCGGTCCGCCTGCGCGACAAGGCCCGGCAGCTGGCCGGCGACTGCGCAGGCAGCGTTCCCGCCGCGGCCCAGGACTGGGCACTGCCGGCCGACCTGGCCGAACAGGTCAAACTCGGTCAGTTGCACGGCGTCAAGGACTACGCGGTGGACGCGGACATCCACTCGGTTCGCGAACTGATCACCTACGGCATCAAGGGCTATGCGGCCTATGCCGACCATGCCCGCACGCTCGGCAAGGAATCGGACGAGATCTACGCCTTCACCCACAAGGCGCTGGCGGCGCAGCTCGACGACAGCCTCGACCTGAACGCCAATGTCGGTCTCGCTCTCGAAACCGGCCGGATCAACTACCTGACCATGGAACTGCTCAACCAGGCCCATGTCGCGGCCTACGGCCACCCGGTACCGACCCCGGTACAGCTCGGCACCAGGGCGGGCAAGGCGATCCTGGTCTCCGGTCATGACCTGAAGTTCCTCGAAGAACTGCTCAAGCAGACCGAGGGGACCGGCGTCAACATCTATACCCACGGCGAGATGCTGCCCGCGCACGGCTATCCCGGCCTGAAGAAATATGCACACCTGGCCGGCAACTTCGGCGGCGCCTGGCAGGACCAGCACAAGGAGTTCGCCCAGTTCCCCGGTGCGATCATCTTCAACACCAACTGTATCCAGAAGCCGGCCGCAAGCTACCAGGATCGTCTCTTCACCTGGGGACTGGTGCAGTGGCCGGGGGTCAAGCATGTCGAGGGCTGGGACTTCTCCGCGGTGATCAGCAAGGCCAAGGAGTGTGACGGCTTCGAGGAGAATCCGGGTCAGGAGATCCTCACCGGCTTCGGCCACAACGCCATCCTCGGCGTGGCCGACAAGGTCATCGAGGCGGTCAAGGCCGGCGACATCAAGCACTTCTTCCTGGTCGGCGGCTGCGACGGCGCCAAGAGCGGACGGAACTACTACACCGAGTTTGCCGAGAAGGCGCCCAGGGACACCGTGATCCTGACCCTGGCCTGCGGCAAGTTCCGCTTCAACAAGATGGAACTCGGCGATATCGGCGGCATTCCGCGACTGCTCGACGTCGGCCAGTGCAACGATGCCTACAGCGCCATCCAGGTGGCCCTGGCCCTGTCGAATGCCTTCGAGTGCGAAGTCAACGATCTGCCGCTGTCGATGATCCTCTCCTGGTACGAGCAGAAAGCGGTGGCGATCCTGCTGACCCTGCTGCATCTGGGGATCAAGAACATCAAGATCGGCCCCAGCCTGCCGGCGTTCGTCACGCCCAACGTGCTGAACTTCCTGGTCGAGAACTACAACCTCGGCCCGATCACCACGGCGGAGGGCGACCTCAAGGCCATTCTGGAAAAATAAAGCGAGACAAGGGCTGTCCGGAGCAACCGGGCAGCCCTAGGAGCCTGTCGGACTATACATGAACCGGCTGCAAATTCGGCTGCTTGGCCCATATTTCAGCTCCTTTTCGGCCCATAGCTATGGCTATGAGCTCTCAAACGAGCCAAAATCTGGTCTCAAGCTTCCAAATTTTCGCTTCGGTCCGTATAGTCCGACAGGCTCCTTGTACTTTTCACGGCCATTATGGCGAGATGAGGTTAACGACATGCAGAGAACAGCAAGCGATTTGTCCGCTCGCATCGTGGCAGGATCGCCGGATGCCATCCTTTATGCGGACCGCTCCGGCCTGATCCGGCTCTGGAATGCCGCGGCCGAGCGGATGTTCGGCTACTCCCCGGCTGAAGCGCTCGGCCAGTCGCTCGATCTGATCATCCCCGCCGGGTTGCGGGAGCGCCACTGGGACGGCTGGCGCAGGGTGCTGGAGACCGGCACGAGCGGTTACGACAGCGCTTTACTGTCGGTCCCCGCGCAACACAAGAGCGGCCGCCGGATTTCCTGCGAGTTTTCCATCGTCATGATCAAGGATGAGGCTGGTCGGCTCAACGGTTTTGCTTCGATCATGCGCGATGTCACCTCACGCTGGGAGCGGGAGAAGGAGCTCAAGGCCAGACTGGCGGCGCTGGAAGAGCAACGGAACCAGCTATAACGGCTAACGACAGCCGCAAGCTGATTTTGCACCCTGTCGGCGCGGGAGATAGTTGCGCAGCAGCAGCGCGATCAGGAGCAGTGCGGAAACAAGGTACAGCGCGGAATCGGTGGCATGCCCGGCCTGAGCCGCCCAGCTCGTGACATCAATCGCCAGCCAGGCATAAACCCGGTTGACCGCCCAGCCGATGACCAGGGAGGCGCCGGCGATCGCCGCTACGTAGACCATGGTGGCGGACCTGCCGAGATGTCTTGCGACCACCGTCATGGTGGCGGCATTGGTCGCCGGCCCGGCCAGCAGGAAGACCAGCGCCGCCCCCGGGGACAGACCCTTCAGCACCAGCGCCGCGGCAATCGGCGTGGAGGCGCTGGCGCAGATGTACAACGGGATGCCGACCACCAGCATGACCAGCAGCGGCACGAATTCCCCTCCCAGGTACTGACCGACAAAATCATCAGGCACAAAATAGGAAATACCCCCGGCAATCGCAATGCCGAGCATCAGCCAGCCGCCGATATCCTTGAGCAGATCGGTGAACGCATAAGTCAAGCCGTCCCGCAGGCGCTGCAGCAACGGCGCTTCGCCTGCCGTGTCGCCCGCTTCGGGCAGGGGGGCCGCACAGCCGCAGGAGGACCCGGTTTTCGCGACCCGGGCCGCTTGTTCCTCCGGCAGCAGATTGATCAGGGTGCCGGTCACCAGAGCGGTGACAAAGGCGGCCAGCGGGCGGATCACCGTCATCAGGGGATCGAGAAGCGCCCAGGTGATGGCGATTGAATCGACGCCGGTCTCCGGCACCGACACCAGAAACGAGGCGGTCGCCCCCTTGCTCGCCCCCTGCTTGCGCAAACCGACGGCCACGGGGATGACCCCGCAGGAGCAGAGCGGCAAGGGGACCCCGAACAACGAAGCCTTGAAAACCGAGCGGAAGCCGTTGCCGCCGAGGTGCTTGACGATCAAATGCTCCGGGATCAGCGCCTTGAGCACTCCCGCGGCGAAGAAGCCGAACAGCACATAGGGCGCGGCCTCCTTGAGGATGTCCCAGCACTCAAGGGCAATCCCGGTCAACATGTTGTACATAGGTTGTTTCTCCCGCACCAGGCCGCAAGCGACCCGCCGAATAAAGCACCCGTTTTCACAGCCTCCCGAAAGCCTGCCGGACGCTTTCACTTAAGAACTGTTTTTGCGCCACAGTGACAGTCGGTTTCGCAAAGTACAGAAGCGCGGTCCACCCTGTCAAGCGGAAATTGAAATCCGTTTTCAGCAATGGCGCTTTTCGGAACCGCCGCCGCAACGTGCGGAACAGCGCCGCCGACAAAGATGCCAGACTTCTAGCTTGATTATCAAACAACTTGACATCCAAAACAAGTTGCGGCACATTGCTGCCGCATTCACGTTTTTTGCTCAGCCGGAGCGAAGCGCGGGCAGCACCCTTTCAATCGCCGCAAGAGGATCACCATCATGGAAATCGACAGTCTTTTCTGGGTCGCTTTACAGAGCAGCCTGGTGCTCGGCCTGGTTCATGGCATCAACCCCTGCGGCCACAGCTGGCTGGTGCTTGCCCCTTTTGTGGTCGGTGAAAAGCGCGGACCCAAGGTCGCCTGGTTGACCG
>DASWJX010000342.1:0-24254 GCA_036396915.1 Geopsychrobacteraceae bacterium
GCATCGCTTTTTCCAACGCGATTCTCGGCGCGACCCACGCCATGACCCACCAGGTCGACGGCCTGCTCGATCACCACCATGGCGAGACCAATGCGGCGATCCTGCCGCACGTCATGGAGTTCAACCTGAGCGCCAATCCGGAAAAATTCGCCATCATCGCCGAAGCGCTGGGCAAGGAGATCGGCGGGCTCGCCCCGGCCGCGGCGGCCGCACTCGCCATCGAGGCGGTCAACGAGATCCTGGAGGATATCGGGCTGGCCAAGGGGCTGGCCGCGTTCGGCATCAAAAAGGGGATGATCAGAGCGCTGAGCAAGAACGCCCTCAACGATGCCTGCCTGGTCACCAATCCGCGCGAAGCGAGCCTTGCGGACATCGAAGCGATATTCCGCAGGGCGCTCTAGAGTTGCTGTGCCGAAGGGATGTACCGTGAACAACCGCGAGACGCTGCTGGAACAACTGACCGGGGTCAACTCCTCCAAGCTCAATTACTACGTCGAGCTGAAAAAAACCACCGAGGAAGCTCTCAAGCAGAACAGCCGCCTGGAGATCCTCCACCAGTTGACCCGCGACATCAATATCGACATGTCGATGCAGGACATCCTCGACCGCACCTTCAGCGAGCTGCCCAAGGCGCTGCCCTGCACCTTCATGGGCATCATTCTGCTCAAGCAGGGCAAGCTGCATCTGCAGGCCGTGACCCCCGGCGACTATTGCCGGGTCGAGGCATTTCCCGAAGACTCCCCCCCCTGGCAAGTCATCAGGAGCAAAACGGCCGCCATCTTCGACGCCGAGACGACCGACCGGACCCACGTCTGGCATAATGCCAAATACCCCGCGAAGGTGAGCTCGGTTGCCATCGCCCCGCTGTTCGAACGCGCCGCAGTGATCGGCGGCCTGGTGGTCGGCCGCTCCACCGAGGCGCCGTTTTCCGAGGCCGAACTGAAGTTCATCAGCCACCTGGCCGACCAGATGGCCATCAGCATCCAGAACGCCCGCCTCTACAAACAGGTCTCGCGCACGACCAAGGAGTGGGAAGAGACCTTCAAGGCGGTGACCGATCCGATTTTTCTGGTCGATATCGAGTACAACGTGTTGCGTCACAACGACCGGCTGACCCCAGAAATCAGCCATCACTGGCAGCAGGCCATGGACAACAAATGCTTCGCCAGGCTGCACGGCAGAAGCGCACCCTGTCCGAACTGCCCGATCGAAGAGATCAAAAGCAACGGCCAACCGCTGCAGCGCAACTGGCAGACCGATTCCGGCTTGCTGCTGGAAACCGATTACTACCCGGTTTTCAACGAAGACAAGCAACTGGTCGCCATCACCATTATTCTCAAGGACGTCACCCAGAAAACCAAGCTGGAAGCCCAGCTGGTGCACTCGGCAAAACTGGCCGCGCTCGGCGAGATGGCGGCGGGGGTCGCGCATGAGCTGAACAGTCCGATGACGGTGATCATCGGCACCGCGCAAATGCTGGCCCGGGAGTACCAGAGCGAATCGCTGGAGCATGAAAGCCTGCAGGACGTGATCAATTGCGGGTTGCGCTGCAAGCGGATCATTCAAAACCTGCTGACCTTCTCCCGCCAGGACCAGGTGCCGATGGCGGCCATCGACCTCAACGAGCAAACCAGGCGGGTGCTGGGTCTGATCCGCTACCAGATCAACCGCAACCAGATCCAGATCATCGACCGGCTCGATCCGGAGCTGCCGCCGATCACCGCCAACGGACCGCAGATTCAGCAGGTGCTGACCAATCTGCTGGTCAACGCCCGCGACGCCCTGAACGAATCCGCCAGGCACAAGAAGCTGATCACCGTCTCCTCGATGCTGCGCCATGACGCCGGAAAATCCTGGGCGGTGATCAGCGTGCAGGACAATGGCGTCGGCATCGACCAGGAGCATCTCAGAAAAATCTTCGCCCCGTTCTTTACCAGCAAGGACGCAACCAAGGGGACCGGTCTCGGACTGTCGGTCAGTCTCGGCATCGCCGAGTCGCATTCCGGAACGATCGAAGTCGCCAGCACGCCCGGCAAGGGGAGCACCTTTTCCCTGTTGCTGCCGGTGGTCGCCGCGGCCGACATTGAACCCCTGCCATAAAGGTGAGAGACATTGTCTGAAACCCGGATCTTGATCATTGATGACGAGGCGGATGTCTGCAATTTTTTCAGACGGCTGCTCGGTAGAAAAGGCTGCGAGGTGGTGACGGCCACCTGTGAGAGCGCGGCCCTGACGGCGCTCGGCGACGGGGACTTCACCGTCGCCATGGTCGATCTGAAGCTGCCGGACACCGACGGGCTGACCCTGCTGCGGCAGATCAAGCAGGCCCAGCCGAACTGTGAAGTCATCATCATGACCGGCTTCAGCACCATCAAAACCGCGGTCCAGGCCATGCAGCTGGGGGCCTTCGAATATATCGAAAAACCGTTCGACGACATCGGCGAGATCGAAACCCTGATCGGCAAGGCCACCGCGCACGCGCGGAAGCTGCAGAGCGGCCAGGTCGAGGAGGAAGACTGGACCGCCGTTGCCGAACGGGTCGGTTTTTTCGTCGGCCGCTCGCAGGAGATGCGCCGCCTGGTCGGGCTGGCCTACAAGATCGCCGGAAAGAATATCAACGTGCTGATCCAGGGCCATACCGGCTCGGGCAAGGAAGTGCTCGCCCGCTTTATCCATGCGGCTTCCAGCAGGGCCGATCAGCCGTTTGTCGCCATCAACTGCGGGGCGCTGCCGGAAAACCTGCTCGAAAGCGAACTGTTCGGCCACGAGCGCGGCGCCTTCACCGGCGCCAACCAGGCCCGCCGCGGTATTTTCGAGCTGGCGCACCGGGGCACCCTGTTTCTCGACGAGATCGGCGATGCCAGCCCGTCGATTCAGGTCAAGCTGCTGCGGGTGCTGGAAACCGGCGAGTTCTGCCGCGTCGGCGGGGAACAGCCGAGCAAGACCGACGTCCGCATCGTTTCGGCCACCAACGTCAACCTGGAAGAAGCCATCCGCGAGAAAACCTTTCGCGAAGATCTCTTCTACCGGCTCAACGTGGTGCGCCTGGTCACCCCCGATCTGGCTCGGCGCCGGGAAGACATCAAGGCTCTCTCCGAGCACCTGATCCGCCAGTACAGCCCCGGCCTCAAGCTGCATCCGCAAGCGGTCCAGGCGCTGGAAGACTACGCCTGGCCGGGCAATATCCGCGAACTGGCCAATGTCCTGCGCCGGGCGGTGGCCCTGTGCGACGACACGGCGATCCGCATTCAGCACCTGGCCAGCCAGTTGACCGGCGGCAGCCCCGCCCCGCCCGCGCGGCGACTGTCCGAGCCGGCGGAAGAGCGGCCCGAACCTGGCGCGGCGACGGGGCCGGAAGACTTCTGGCGACAGTACGCCAGCGAAGAGCATCTGCGGAGCCTGAGCCCCGGCGAACTGAGCCAGCTGCTGTTGTCGCTGCGCGGACTCGAAAAGACCCTGCTGACCGTCATGCGCGACAAGGGCCTCAAGCCGCCACGGAACCGCATCCTCAAGGAGTCGGAGGCGGAAACCATAAAAAAAACCCTGGAGGAGAACCGCTGGAATATCACCGCCACCGCCAAGGCCCTGGGCATCGCCCGCAACACCCTGCACCGCAAGATCAGGTTGTACGGGCTGCATGACGCCTAACTCCGGCCCGTGTCCGGTCTCTGCCATCACCGTTTGCAAAGGATGCAACATGCATGAGAATATCCTGAAATGCCCCAACTGCGCTGCCGCCGTCACCAGCTACCGCAACCCCTTCCCGACGGTCGACATCATCATCCGTCAGGGCGAGCGGATTGTGCTCATCGAACGTAACAACCCGCCTTACGGCTGGGCGCTGCCCGGCGGCTTCGTCGATTACGGCGAAAGCCTTGAGCAGGCGGCGCTGCGCGAGGCCAGGGAGGAGACGGCGCTGGAGCTCGTCAACCTGCGCCAGTTCCGGGCCTATTCGGAGCCCGACCGCGATCCGCGCCAGCACAACATCTCCATGGTCTTCACCGCCGACGGCGAAGGCCTGCTGTGCGGCGGCGACGATGCCGCCCAGGCGCGGCTGTTTGCCCTGGATGAGCTGCCGGCCGAGCTGTGCTTCGATCATGGCCGGATCCTGCGGGACTACCGCAAAGCACTGAGCGGCACGTCCTGAGCGCCGCCGCGGAGTGACGATCCGCTTGTTTTTTTTGCCGAAGGGAGCGCACCATATGAGCAAAACAGCCAATACCCGTATCCGCCTGTTCGGCAACCTGCACAGCCTGCGCCGCGAACGCGGGCTGCCGTCGGTGGCCGAAATCTGGCTCCCCCCGGCGGGACGTCCGGCCGTCGAGGTGGCCCGGGAACTGGACCTGCCGCTGGCCCGCATCGAGGGGGTGTTCTGCAACCACCGCGCCTTCAGTCTCGACAAAACGCTGCGGCCCGGGGACGAGATCGCCTTTATCCCGACCGGGGTGCCGGGCCCGCACCGCTACATGCTCGGCATCCATGCCGCGGGCAAGGGCCAACGCCAGGAATAGCCGCGCCGCCCGGATGCCGGCGCGCACACTCCATTTGAGCTTTGCAGCCAGAGAAAGGAAGACAATGTCATTCAACCACTTCGATGAACAGGGGCACGCCGTCATGGTCGATATCAGCGCCAAAGCGCCGACCCTGAGACGGGCGGTCGCCTCTGCCCGGGTCGCGTTGCGTCCGGAAACCCTGCGGGCCATTCTCGACCAGAAAATCGCCAAGGGGGATGTGCTCTCGGTGGCCCGGCTGGCGGGCATCGCCGCCGCCAAAATGACGCCGACCCTGATCCCGCTCTCCCACCCGCTGGCGATCCACAAGGTCAGCATCGACTTCGCGCCCGATCCCGACAGCGGCAGCCTGGTCGTCACCAGCGATGTCACCGCCATGGAGCGCAGCGGCATGGAGATGGAAGCGATGGTGGCCGCCTCGGTCGCCGCCCTGACCGTCTATGACATGTGCAAGGGCAGCGACAAATCGATCAGCCTCGGCGACATCAAACTGCTCTACAAAGAGGGCGGCAAGAGCGGAGTGTTCCGCCGGGAGGACGCGCAATGAACTGGAACCGGGCGGCAATTCTGACCCTGAGCGACAAAGGGGCGCGCGGGGAACGGGTCGATGAAAGCGGGCCGGCGCTCGCCGCATGGCTCGCCGAGCGGCAGGTCACGACCGTGCACAGTTTGATTATCCCCGACGAATTCGAGCAGATCACGCAAACCCTCAGCGACTGGGCCGACCGGGATATCGCCGACCTGATCCTGACCACCGGCGGCACCGGCCTTTCGCCGCGCGACGTGACCCCCGAAGCGACCACGCAGATCGTCGACCGGCTGATTCCCGGACTCGGCGAACTGATGCGCCTGGAGAGTCTCAAGGTCACCCCGATGGCCGCATTGTCCCGCGCCGTGGCCGGTATCAGGCACCGCTCGCTGATCGTCAACCTGCCGGGCAGCCCGAAGGCCGCGCTGGAGAACCTGCAGGCGATCTGGCCGGCCATCGGTCACGGCATCGACAAGCTGCGCGGCGACCAGCAGGATTGCGCCGGCCGCTTTGACCGGTAGCATGCGGTGAGGCACGAACCGCATCTCTTGTTCTCAGACGTGGAGAGTCTATGCATCCGCCAGCCGACACCAAGGCCCTGCCGGTCTTCGACGCCCACCTGCACATCATCGACGGCCGCTTTCCGCTGGTGCCCAACCAGGGCTATCTCCCCGCGCCGTTCAGCGCGGACGACTATCTGCAGCGCATGCGGGGCTACCGGCTCGCCGGCGGCGCGGTGGTCTCCGGCTCCTTCCAGGCGTTTGACCAGGCCTACCTGCTCGCCGCCCTCGGGACCCTCGGCCCGAGCTTCGTCGGGGTGACGCAAATTCCGGCTACGGTGGCGGACGAGGAGCTGGTGAAACTGGACGCAGCCGGGGTGCGCGCGGTGCGCTTCAACCTCAAGCGCGGCGGCTCCGAAGCGGTCGGGCAGCTGGAGAGGATGGCGCTGCGCGTCCACGAACTGGTCGGCTGGCACGTGGAGCTGTACGTCGACGCGAAGGCATTGCCGGAACTGAAACAGACGCTGCTCGCCCTCCCCGCCGTCTGCATCGACCACCTCGGGCTCTCGCAAGCCGGCTTCGCCGACCTCCTCGAACTGGTCGCGCACGGGGTGCACGTCAAGGCCACCGGCTTCGGCCGGATCGATTTCGACGCGAGAACCGCGCTGCGGGAGATCGTCGCGGTTAACCCGGACGCCTTGCTGTTCGGCACCGACCTGCCCTCGACCCGCGCACCGCGCCCCTACCGCGACGACGACTTCACGCTGCTGCGCGACACCCTCGGCGACGAGCTGGCCCGCAAGGTCTTGTGTGACAATGCCGTTGCCTTCTACCGGCCGGGGATAGTCGCGACCGACCGCGCCCCCATCACCAGCAACTAAACAGGTGTAAGCCAATGACTGCCTCCCCCCCGGACTGGAACGCCCGCTGGCGGGCAAAAGCCGACCAGCCGTTCAGCGTTGACCCCTGGCTGCTTGCCGCCGCGCCGCTTCTGCCGGACACCGGTCGGGCTCTCGACCTGGCGTGCGGCAGGGGTCGCCATGCCCTGTTTCTGGCCGAACGGGGACTGGCCGTCACTGCCCTCGATCGTTCCGCGGAGGCCCTGGCCCAGCTCCGCGCGGAAGCGACGCTGCGCAAGCTCAGCATCGCAACCCGCCAGGTCGATCTCGAAGTCGAGCCGCGGCTGCCGGCGGACGCCTTCGACCTGGTGCTTCTCATCTTCTACCTGCAGCGCTCACTGATGCCGCAGCTGAAAAGTGCGGTGCGCCCCGGCGGCATTGCGCTGGTGCGCACTTTCAGCAGCGCCGGATCCTTTGCCGGCGGTCCGGCCAATCCGGATTTCGTTCTGCGCCCCGGCGAACTGTTGGAGATCTTTGCCGACTGGGAGGTGCTGCGCCACGAAGAGGGGCTGGAACCCTCGCGCAAGGGCGGTTCGGTGGCAGGGATCGTCGCCCGTTGCCCGCGGGCCCAGACCGGCTGATGCCCTTTTCCCTGCGTTGCCGCCCCGCTCCCTTTGACCGTTCGCTCGTTTGCGCCGCCTCCCCGCCCCGGGTCGGGAAAGCTCCGCGGCACTGAATCCTTCCGTAAAAAATGCTACCATTAGAGTCTGCTTCCAGCTACGACCAATCGCATGCCCGCGGAGGAACCTATGGATCTCATGGCGCTGCGCCACAGCCGAACGATCATTCTCGACCAGGGGACGCCCGAAGCAAAACGGGAGGAGATTCGTGCCTATTTTCATAAAACCTTCAGTATCGACGAGCAGCTCTACGCAAGCCTGGCCGACGACGCGGCTTTTTATCCGCGCGCCGAACCGTTGCGCCATCCGCTGATCTTCTATCTCGGCCACACGGCGAGCTTCTACATCAATAAACTGATCATCGCCAGGCTGACCACCGAACGGCTCGATCCGCGCTTCGAAGCGATGTTCGCCGTCGGCGTCGACGAGATGTCCTGGGACGATCTGGACCAAGCCAACTACGACTGGCCGGGCGTGGCCGAGGTCAGGGCCTACCGCGACCGGGTCCGGGCGCTGGTGGACGGTGTGATCAGCGAGCTGCCGTTGCAGTTGCCGATCACCTGGGAAAGTCCCTTCTGGGTGATCATGATGGGCATCGAGCACCAGCGGATCCATCTGGAGACCTCATCGGTGATCATTCGCCGGCTGCCGCTCGACATGGTCCGTCCGTTGCCGCTCTGGGAGATCTGCAACGAATCGGGTCCGGCGCCGGAAAATGCGCTGTTGCCGGTCTGCGGCGGCCCGGTCGAGCTGGGCAAGGGGAAGGATCACCCCCTCTACGGCTGGGATAATGAGTACGGTCGGCATCGCTTCACGGTCGAGGATTTTCAGGCCAGCAGACAGCTGGCATCAAACCGGGAATACCTGGAATTCGTGGAGGCCGGCGGCTACCGCATGCCGCACTTCTGGAGCGAGGAAGGTCGGCGCTGGCTCGACTTTTCCCGGGCCGGGCAGCCGCTGTTCTGGATCGCCAAGCCGGACGGTTATGGCTTGCGCACCATGGCCCGGGAGATCGACATGCCCTGGGACTGGCCGGTGGAGGTCAATTACCTGGAAGCGAAGTCCTTCTGCAACTGGAAAGCGCGGCAGAGCGGCCTGCCGATCCGTTTGCCGACCGAGGATGAATGGTACCGGCTGCGCGATCAACTGCAGCTGCCCGACCAGCCCTACTGGGAGCAGGCGCCGGGCAACATCAACCTGGAATACTGGGCCTCCCCCTGTCCGGTCAACCGCTTTCGCCAGGGGGATTTCTACGATGTGGTCGGCAACGTCTGGCAGTGGACCGAAACGCCGATCAGCGGCTTCGACGGTTTCGAGGTCCACCCCTGCTACGATGATTTTTCGACCCCGACCTTCGATACCCAGCACAACCTGATCAAGGGCGGTTCCTGGATCTCGACCGGCAACGAAGCCACCCGCGACAGCCGCTATGCGTTCCGCCGCCACTTCTTTCAGCACGCCGGCTTCCGCTATGTCGCCGCCGAGCAGCCGCTCGCCCGGCCGCAGGCGATGTACGAAACCGACGCGTCGGTGGCCCAGTACTGCGATGCCCACTACGGTCCCGACAAGTTCGGCGTCAGCAACTTTCCGCAACAGCTGGCGCGGATCTGTCGCGACGCCATGGGCACGCGCCCGCGGCGCCGGGCGCTCGATCTCGGCTGTGCCGTCGGCCGCGCCAGCTTCGAGCTGGCGCGCCATTTCGACTTCGTCTCCGGCATCGATTTTTCCGCCCGTTTTATCCGCATCGCCCATCAGCTCCAGCACAAAGGGGTGATCTACTACCAGTTGCCGGAAGAGGGGGAGCTGGTCTCCTGCCACGAAAAACACCTGAGCGACTTCGGCCTGCAGGAAACCGGCGCGCGGATCGAGTTCTTTCAGGGGGATGCCCATAACCTCAAGCCGCAGTTCAGCAACTACGATCTGATCCTCGCGGCCAACCTGCTCGACCGGCTCTACGACCCGGCGCGCTTTGTGACGACGATCCACCAGCGGCTGACGGTCGGCGGGCTGCTGGTGCTCACCTCCCCCTATACCTGGCTGGAGGAATACACCAAAAAGGAACACTGGCTCGGCGGCATCCGCCGGGCGGGCGAGCCGTTCACCACCCTGGAGGGGCTGCACGAACGGCTCGCGGCCCACTTCAGGCCTCTGCGGGAACCACAGGATGTCGCGTTCGTCATCCGCGAAACCGCCCGCAAGTATCAGCACTGCATTGCGCAACTGACCGTCTGGGAGCGCAGCCGGTGACGGCGAAGAGGGGGGGCCGATTCACCACTCCCCCGGGCACCGTCCACGCGAAGCGGTGGTCGCAACGGTTCCGGCGGGATGGCGGCCGCCGCATCTGCAGCCGGTTCCTGGATAGTATTCATCCGGAAACACCGGATGGATAGCGGAGCGTTTCTGATTCGGAAACGAGCAATTTTTCGCAAGGTCAAGGAAATCAAGGCCTTGCGCGACAGACGTACATGGTACGTCGCACAAGCAAGGCTGCAGATTGACGCAGAGATTGCGGAAAAGGGCCGTTTCCGGACAGAAACTAGAGATCCGCTTCTATACCCATCGCCCTGGCGCGTTCCTCCCATTGCTTGCGCGCCAGGCTGCGCATGTCTTCGACATCGTCCGTTTCATCCATGATTTCCATGCCCATCAGCGTCTCGATCAGATCCTCCAGGGTCACCAGGCCATCCGCCCCGCCATACTCATCGACGACGATGGCAATATGCTGGCGATCCTTGAGAAAGCGTTCCAGCAGGGTGGTCAGCGATACCGACCGGGGAACGGCGATGATGGTGCGTTTCAGGGCCTTGAGCTGTTCGTCCCCGCGCTTCTGGGCGGCGAAAATCAGCACATCGTCCTTGAGGACAAAGCCGGTTATGTTGTCAAGATCCGTTCCGTAGAGCGGCAAACGCGAGAACGGCGCCCGGGCGATCTGGTTCAATGCATCGCTTATCTTCATCTCCTCGGCAAGGGCGAAGATTACGGTCCGCGGCGTCATGATATCGGCGGCTTTCAGCGACTCGAAGCGCAACAGGTTGCGGATCATCCGCGACTCCTTGCTGCGGATCTGCCCGGTCTCGACACCGACCGAGGTCATGGCGATGAGCTCGTCGCGGCTGAAGATGTGGATCGTTTTGCCATGGGCAATAAATTGTGTCAGCCGCTCCGAGATCCAGACGATCGGATAAAGAACCACGATCAGGCCGTTCACATAAAACGCGGTCGCTCCCGTCAGTTTTGACCAGTAGACGGCGCCTATGGTTTTGGGAACGATTTCGGAGAGGAAAAGGATCAGCAGCGTCATGACCGCCGAGAACAGCCCGAACCAGGCGCTGCCGAACACGACTGTCGCCTTGGCCCCGGCGCCGATCGCACCGACCGTATGGGCAATCGTGTTGAGGGTCAGAATGGCCGCAAGCGAGCGGTCCACATTCTCTTGCTTGAGCCGCTTCAAAAGCGCCGCGCGTTTCGGATGCGTTCTCTTTTGCCCCTCGATATAGGACGGCGTGATGCTCAACAGCACCGCTTCCGCCACCGAACAGAGAAATGAAAAGACCAGCGCCAGCAGCACATAGGCGATCAACAGCGCAACGTCAGCATCGGTCCCGTCAACCGGTTTTCCCGGAGGCGCTTGCGCGCCCAGGGCATGCGCCGCACCCGCCAGCAGCAGCGACAGGACCGGGGCAAAGATCGGTCCTGCGGTTGTCCGTAATGATCTCATCAAAATGGTTGCATCTCCCTTTGCGCCGGCCGAAACCAAGCGCTTCAAGCGGCAGTTGCGCGCGGCGCTCTGTTTCGGCCGGCAGGCCCGCTTCGGAAAAGCGCCCTGACCGCCGACCGGTCGCTGCTCATTTCGGAACCTCGTGTTCTGTAAATTCTACACCAAACCGCATCGGTTGTATGGCGACGGCCAACGGCACGAGCTGCGAAACGACCCTGAAAAAAAATGCCCCGTGATCCGGGGAGGGATCACGGGGCGATCATAAGGAGGTGTATCATGAATCTCTGTCGTTTGTCCTGCAGCTTCGCCTGTCGCGTGAAGCGCGTAGACAATATATATTAATTTACGAATGTTCTGTCAAGTAGAAAATCCCCGGGTCCGTTGCCCGGCACAGCTCCGCCCGGTCAGCCTCAACCCTGGCGGGACAGGTTGAGTGAGATCAGCAGCAGATCCTGCTGGCCGCGATTCTCGTAGCTGTGCAACGCGCCGGCCTCGACCTGCAGCGTCATCCCGGCCGACAGTTCGTATTCGCGGGCGTCAACCCTGAACAGGCCCCGCCCGGAAAGGATATGGAACAGATGCCGGTAGTTGTCGCGATGGGGTCGGAACATGCCGCCCGGCCGCACCCTGGTCAGCACCATGCGGGTCGGCCCGTCGAGCTGTACTTTGCCGGTGACTTTTTCGGTCAGCTCCGGTCGCACCGCTTCCCACTCCTGCAGATTGCTGTCGATCAGCTTTGCCATCGCTCACCCCTTTGCCATCACTGAAAAATCAGCCTGATCCGCGGGAATTCGCCGCAATCCTCCCGCAGACAACGCTCGGCGGCGGCACACAACGGCGCAACCTCAATGCCGAGAAAAACCCCTTTTGCCAGCGACAGTTTGGCGACGCCGCTTGCGGTGAGCAGTTTCGCGCCCCGCTCCTGCCCCATGAAGCGCTTCAACTGCGCCGCGGCCAGCTGAATCAAGCCCTGGATGAAGGTGCCGCCCGGGGTGTCCTGTCCGGCGGCCAGCCAGACCTGCTCCAGCGCTTCGTGCGCCTCCCACCAGTAGCCGTGATTGAACAGGTCGATGCCGTACAGGTACGGCTGGCAGCTGCGCCAGTCGTCGCCGCTGAAGGACGGCAGATAGTCCTCAGCCAGGCCGTAGGAATGCCCGGCCGGATCGTTGCGCGGATGCGGCCGGCCGGACTGAAAGGGCAGATAGCGATAGGCGGGAAAGGGCGTCTGTGTATAGCGCGGCAGATCGGGATCGGTGAAGATCGGTTCCATGCGGTTCTCCGCTCAGCAGATACCTCGTCCATTCACCTTAACAGAAAACCGCCGCCGCTGCGCTTCTGCTAGAATATAGCAATGTGTGGGTATCTACTTCGCTCCACTAAGCCTTAACAAAAGCGCAATTTGACTAAGGGCACACGACCCTCACGCCCGTTCGCATTGCTCACTCACCAGAAGTAGGCGCCCTGAGGCGAGTCGCAAAGGCGCAAAGAAAAGCTTGGGTTTATAGGTTTAACCTTGGCGGCTTTGCGTGAGACAAGATTTTGATTTCCTCCCTCTGTTGATCCAATTTCTCTGAGGTGAAACGATTGCCAATTTCGATTCATCAGAGATCAGGTTGAGTAAAGTGGATAATCAGGTAGAAATATTCAGCACATGGCACCGACAGGATCAGACGTGAAATACCCGCTTCTTGCCACCGACAGCAACCCGCCGGCCAAGCGTTTTCTCGACATCTTCCGCTACAGCCGTCGCGCCCTGGAGCTGGTCTGGTCGACCAGCCGCCGGCTGGCGCTGATCTTCGCCCTGCTGACCCTGGTGGCCGGGGTGCTGCCGGCGGCGGTGGCCTGGATCGGCCAGCTGATTGTCGACGGCGTGGTCGCGGCGATGAGCCAGCACCGCCAGACCGGCAGCGCCGAAACCAGCGCGGTGCTGCTGTTCGTCGCCTGCGAGGCGGGCATCGTCGCCCTGATCGCCGGTGCCCAGCGCGGCATCGCCACCTGCCAGACGTTGCTGCGGGCGCTGATGGGGCAACGGATCAACATGCTGATCCTGGAAAAGGCGCTGACCCTGAAACTGGCCCATTTCGAGGATTCGGAATTCTACGACAAGCTGACCCGCGCCCGCCGCGAAGCCTCGACCCGCCCCTTGAGCCTGGTGACACGGACCTTCGGCCTGGTGCAGAACGGCATCTCGCTGGTCAGCTACGGCGTGCTGCTGGTGCAGTTTTCGCCCTGGACGGTGCTGATCCTGATCGCCGGCGGCGTCCCGGAATTTCTGGCCGAGGCCAAGTTTTCCGGCGACAAGTTCCGCCTGTTCCGCTGGCGTTCCCCGGAAACGCGGATGCAGATGTACCTGGAAACGGTGCTGGCCCGCGAGGACTACGCCAAGGAGGTCAAACTGTTCCGGCTGGGACCGAAACTGCTGCAACGCTACCGGGACATTTTCGAAAAACTCTTCGCCGAAGACCGCAAACTGACCCTGCGCCGCGACAGCTGGGGCTTTGGCCTCGGTCTGCTCGGCACCGCCGCCTTTTACGGCGCCTACGGCTGGATCGCCCTCTCGGCCGTCAGAGGCGTGATCAGCCTGGGTCAGATGACCATGTACCTGCTGCTCTTCAAGCAGGGGCAGTCGGCCGTCTCGGCCAGCCTGTCGGCGATCAGCGGCATGTACGAGGACAACCTTTACCTCTCCAACCTCTACGAATATCTGGAGCAGCCGGTGCCGCAGCAGCCCGGTGCGTTACAGCAGGGACCGCGGCCGGGAGACGGGGTGCGCTTCGAGCAGGTGACCTTCAGCTATCCGGACAGCGAAGAACCGGCCCTGCGAAACATCGACCTGCACCTCAAACCGGGGGAAAGTCTGGCGCTGGTCGGCGAGAACGGCTCGGGCAAGACCACCCTGATCAAGCTGCTGACCCGCCTCTATCAACCCGACGCGGGACGCGTGCTGCTGGACGGACTCGACCTGCAGCAGTGGGACGCCGAAGCCCTGCGCCGCCGGACCGGCGTCATCTTTCAGGATTTCGGCCGCTACCAGTTTCTGGTCGGCGAGAATATCGGGGCCGGCGACGTCAGCCACTTCGAGGACCGGCAGCGCTGGCGGCAGGCGGCCGAGATGGGGATGGCGGCCGACTTCATCGCCAAACTGCCGCGGCAGTACGACACCCAGCTCGGCAAGTGGTTCAAGGGCGGCCGCGAGCTGTCCGGCGGACAGTGGCAGAAGATCGCCCTGGCCCGGGCCTTCATGCGCTCCCGGGCGGATCTGCTGGTGCTTGACGAGCCGACCGCGACCATGGACGCCGCCGCCGAGGCGACCATCTTCGACCATTTCCGCGAGCTGAGCCGCGGCAAGATGACCATCCTGATTTCGCACCGCTTCTCCACCGTGCGCATGGCCGACCAGATCATCGTCATCGACAAGGGGAAAATCGTCGAACGCGGCAGTCACGAGCAGCTGATGCGCCACAACGGCCAGTACGCCTATCTCTTTTCCCTGCAGGCGCAGGGCTACCGCTAAAGCCCACGGCACCCTTTCCCGGCGGCCGGCCCGGCGCGGGGTCCGGGCCAGGCGGTCCGCCCGGGTTCGATGAGATTGACAGAGCGCGCCGGTCCGATAATATTCAATTATGCCAAGAGAACCGATTGCCCATTTCCAGATCGAACGCCTGGGGATTCTCGATGCCCGCGGCGAGGTCGATACTGAACTGCTCCCGCCTTTGAGCGACAGCCAGTTTCTGCAGCTTTACGAGCTGCTGCAGCTGACCCGGCTGGCCGATGAGCGCGCGCTGAGCCTGCAACGGGAGGGACGCCTCGGCACCTTTCCGTCCTCCCTCGGCCAGGAAGCCGCCCAGGTCGGCAGCGGCTTTGCCCTGGCGCGTCAGGACTGGGTCTTCCCCTCGTTCCGCGAGATCGGGGTCTTTCTCTGTCTCGGTTATCCGCTGTCCACCTATCTGCGCTACTGGATGGGCGACGAGCGCGGCCTGCTGGCTCCGCCGGAACTGAACATCTTCCCCATCAATATCGCCGTCGGCACCCACCTGCTGCACGCCGCCGGGGCCGCCCTGGGCGCCCGCTATCGCAAGGATCCGGTGGTCGCCGTGGCCTACCTGGGGGACGGCGGAACCTCCAAGGGGGACTTTCACGAAGCCTTGAACATGGCCGGTATATACCGCCTGCCGCTGGTCGCCATCTGCCAGAACAACCAGTGGGCCATCTCGGTGGCGCGCAACAAGCAGACCGCGGCCGCCACCCTGGCCCAGAAGGCGATCGGCTACGGCATCCAGGGCATTCAGGTCGACGGCAACGATGTGCTGGCCGTCTATCAGGCCACCAGCGAAGCCCTGGAGCGCGCCCGCGGCGGCGGCGGGCCGACCTTTATCGAGTGCGAAACCTACCGCATGTCCGATCACACCACCGCCGACGATGCCCGCCGCTACCGCGATCCGGCGGAAGTCGAAACCTGGCGGGACAAAGACCCGCTGCTGCGGATGCAACGCTTTCTGGAACGGCGCGGCCTGTGGCATGAAGCCGAGCAGCGGGAGCTGGAGGAGACCCAGCGCCGCCGGCTCGATGCCGCGGTGGCCGAAGCGGAAGCGATGGAGCCGCCGCAGGTCGAAGAGATGTTCCGTTACACCTGCCATCAGCTCAGTTCCCGTCAGCAGCAACAACTGCAGGAGTGTCGCGATGGCAGTCCTTAACCTGGTTCAGGCGATCAATCAGGCGCTGCAGCAGGCCCTGGCCGCGGACGACCGGGTGCTGGTCTTCGGCGAGGACGTGGCCGCCGACGGCGGCGTCTTCCGGGCCACCGAAGGGCTGCTGGAACAGTTCGGCGCGGAGCGGGTCTTCGACACCCCGCTGGCCGAATCGGGGATCGTCGGCCTGGCTGTCGGGCTTGCGGCCTACGGTTTGCGGCCGGTAGCCGAGATCCAGTTCCTCGGCTTCACCTACTCCGCCATCGACCAGATCTACACCCATGCCGCCCGCATCCGGGCCCGCTCCCGCGGCCGTTACAGCTGTCCGCTGGTGGTCCGCACCCCCTACGGCGGCGGCATCAAGGCCCCGGAACTGCACGAGGAGAGCAGCGAGGCGCTGTTCTGTCATATGCCGGGACTCAAGGTGGTGATCCCCTCCACCCCGAGCAACGCCAAGGGGCTGCTGCTGGCCGCCATCGCCGATCCCGATCCGGTCATCTACCTGGAACCGACCCGCCTCTACCGGCTGCTCAAGGAGGAGGTTCCCGAAGAGCCCTATCTCACGCCGCTGGGCCAGGCGCGGATCGCACAGTCCGGGGACCAGCTGACCATCATCGCCTGGGGCAGCATGCTGGAGCGCACCCTCAAGGCGGCCGGGGACTACCCGGCGGAGGTGATCGATCTGCAGACCCTGAGTCCCTTCGATCGGGAAACGGTGCTCGCTTCGGTGCGGAAAACCGGTCGGGTGCTGATCGTCCATGAAGCGCCCAAGACCGGAGGCTTCGGCGCCGAACTGGCCGCCACCATCGCCGAGGAAGCGATCATGGCGCTCAAGGCGCCGATCCTGCGCGTCACCGGCTATGACGTGGTTTTGCCCCTGCCGCTGCTCGAAGAAGACAACCTGCCGTCCGCAAAGCGGATCGCCGCCGCCATCAAAAAACTGCTGAGGTATTGAAATGGAATTCGAATTCAGACTGCCCGATCTGGGGGAAGGGATCGCCGAAGCGGAAATCCGCAACTGGCTGGTCGAAGAAGGGGAACAGATCGCAGAACACCAGCCGGTGGTCGAGGTCGAAACCGACAAGGCCCTGGTGGAGCTGCCGGCGCCGAAGGGGGGCCGGATTCTCAAGCACCACCATCTGGAAGGGGCGGTGGTGGCGGTCGGCGACAGTCTGCTGACCATCGATACCGAGAACGGCAACCAGGAACGGCCGCCTTCCTACGGGATCGTCGGCGAACTGCCGGAGGCGGAAGAGGCAGCGCCGCCGAACAAGCAGACAAAAACGCCAACAGCGCCAGAGCCCGCCGGTGAAGTCCACGCCCTGCCTTCGGTGCGGGCTCTGGCCAAGGAACTGCATGTCAACCTCGACAAAATAACCGGCAGCGGCCCGGAGCGTTCGATCACCGCCGAGGATGTCCGGGCCGCTGCCGACGCCGCCCCGAAGGAACCGGGGGAACCGAAGCAATCGGAAGAACCGGAGGAACCGGTCCCCGCGGCACAAGAACGGCTGCCGCAGCAGGGGATCCGCCGGGTGATCGCCCGCAAACTGCTGCAATCCCAGCAATTGACCGCCTTCGTCACCACCATGGACGAATTCGACGTCACCCGGCTCTGCAACCTGAAACTGCGGGAAGAACCGCAGCTGGCCGAGCGGGATCTGCACCTGACCTTTCTGCCCTTCTTTATCAAGGCGACGCAGCATGCCCTGCTCGAATTCCCGCGCTTCAACGCCCGGCTTGACGAGCAGAGCAACGAACTGATCATGCAGCCGGATTGCCACATGGGCATCGCCGTCGATACCGACGACGGGCTGATGGTTCCGGTGCTGCGCGACATCGCCACCAAGAGCGTGATCCGACTGGCGGAGGAGCTGCAGCGCCTCTCGGAGCATGCCCGGCAGCGCAGCATCGCCCGGGAGGATCTGCAGGGCAGTACCTTCACCCTGACCAATTTCGGTTCCTACGGCGGCCACTTCGCCACGCCGATCATCAACTACCCCAACGTCGCCATCCTCGGCTGCGGCCGCATCCGCGAAAGGCCCTGGGTGGTCGCCGGCGAACTGGCGATCCGCCAGATCCTGCCCCTGTCGCTGACCTTCGATCACCGGGTCAGCGACGGCGCCGAAGCCTCGCGTTTCCTCAGCCACATCGGCCGCTATCTGGAAGACCCCGGCCTGCTGTTTATCGAAAGCGTCTAGCTCGTCCCGGAGAGGAGTCGTCTATGGCCGGTCGTCCCCTGCGCATCATTACCGCCGTCGCCGCCTACGACGGTCATGACGCATCGACCCTGGCCCTGAACCGGGCGCTTTTGGCCCTTGGCGAACCGCTGGAAATCATCTATCTCGGCTACCACATGACCGCCGAGCAGATCGCCCGGGCGGCCATCCAGGAGAGCGCCGACGCCGTCGCCGTCGCCTCCTACAACGGCGGCCATCTGCACTTTTACCCGCAGCTGCTGAAGCGGCTGGCAACGCTCCAGCCCGCGCCGCTGCTCTTCGGCGGCGGCGGGGCGACCATCCTGGCGAGCGAACAGCAGCGTCTCGAGGCCGCCGGGCTCAGCCGCATCTACCTGCCGGGAACCGCCCTGGCGGAGATTGCCGCCGACATGGTGCGGCGCATCAGGCAGCGCCCGCGCGCCCGCCGGAAAGCGGCCGCCAGCATCGTCGCCGCGGCCCGCGGGCAGGAAGCGGCCGCCATCGCCGAGCTGCTCTTGTGCCTCGAACATCCGCCGCCGCGGCCGACCGCCCTGTTGCGCGCCTGTCAGGACCTGCTCGCTCAGCCCACCGCCGCGGAAAGCCGCCTGCTGCTGATCACCGGTGCCGGAGGCTCCGGCAAAAGCACCCTGATCGACGAACTGGTCCAGCGCTTTCTCAAGCACCATCCCCGGCGCCGGGTGGCGGTGCTGGCCAACGATCCGGCGGTCGGCGACGAGGAACACTGCCGGGCGCTGCTCGCCGACCGGGTGCGGATGAACGCCATCTACCAGCCGCGGGTCTTCCTGCGCAGCCTCTCCTCCGGAGCGCCGTTCCGGTCCCGGGCGCCGGCGCTGCCGCGGATGAGCCACCTGCTGCAGCGCCTCGGCTTCGATCTGGTGATCGTCGAAACCCCCGGCTCCGGCCAGGCCGGGCTCGACCTGAAGCCGTTTGCGGCCGACCTCAAGCTGTATCTCAAAACCCGCGAATACGGCAGCGGCCTGCAGCTGCAGAAGGATCAGCTGCTGCTCGATGCCGACCTGGTGGTGCTCAACAAGATCGACCAGCAAGGAGCGGAAGCCGCCTACCGCGAGCTCCAAAGCCAGCTTGAGCAGCAGCAGCGGCCGCCCGGCCTGATCGCGGTGATGGCGAAAACGCCGCAGGACCAGGGCCTGGCTCAGCTGTTCCGGGAACTGGAGTACCGCTGCGGCTGGAGCGACACCCCCCCGGAAGCGGCCGCGGAGATCTTCTCCCGGGCCAAGCAGTTCACCCTGGTCCCCCATGCCCGCCGCAACTACCTGGCCGACATCGTCGCCAGGGTCCGCAGCTACGATCGCTGGGTCGCTGAGCAGCTGGAGCGGTTGCGTCTCAATCCGCACGATGACGCGGGTCTCGATCCCCATTGCCGCCGGCTGCTGGACGACTGGCCTGAACAGTGGCAAAAGCTCAGCCGTCAAGCGGCGCGACATTTCCGGACCGACCTCACGGCAACCACGGCGAACGGCCTGCGGCTGCCCAGGGTGGCGCTCCCCGACCCGCACAACCGCCCCGAAGCGCTGCGCTTTCTGCTGCAGGAGGGGCTGCCCGGCAGCTTCCCCTACGTCAGCGGCCTGCACCCGCTGCGCCCGGTCCGCGGCGGGGAAACCACCCGCCAGTTCGCCGGTCTGCGCAACGCCGCGGCGACCAATCGCCGCCTGCACCTGCTGGCCCGGGGCGTGCCCCGCCCGCGGCTGAGTATCGCCTTTGACGGCATCACCCTCTACGGCGACGACAGCGACACCGACCCGTCCAGCATCGGCAAGATCGGCGAGGGGGGGGTGGCGATCGACAGCTGGGAGGATATGAAGTGCCTGCTGGAGGGATTTTCCATCCGCGACATCAGCACCTCGCTGACCATCAACGGCCCGGCGCCGGTGATCCTGGCCATGTACTTCGTCGCCGCGGCGGAACTGGAACGGGAAGCGCTGGAAGCAAAGCGGGGCCGGCCGCTCTCGGCTGCCGAACGGGAGCGCTTGCAGCTGACGACCTGGCGGCAACTGCGCGGCACGGTCCAGGCCGACATTCTCAAGGAGCTGCAGGCGCAGAACGAATGTATCCTGCAGCCCGAGTTCGCCATCCGCCTGCTGGGGGATGTCCAGCAGTTTTTCATCGAGCAGGAGATCAGCCGTTTCTATTCGCTGAGCATCTCCGGTTACCACATCGGCGAAGCCGGCGCCAGCCCGGTGCAGGAGATGGCCTTCACTCTGGCCAACGGCTTTACCTACGTCGAAAATTTCCTCGCCCGGCAGATGCCGATCGACCGTTTCGCCCCCAACCTCTCCTTCTTCTTCCGCGTTTCCCACGAGGCCGAGTGGCTGGCCTACGGCGCGGTCTGTCGCAAAATCTGGGCGATCGCCATGCGCGACCGCTACGGCGCAGGCGACCGCTCGCAACAGCTGCGCTTTCACAGTCAGACTTCGGGGCGGGCGCTGCAGGCCGAGGAATGGGACACGCTCAACCCGGTACGGCAGACCTGCCATGCCCTGCTCGGACTGCTGGCCAACAGCAACTCGCTGCATGTCGATGCGGCCGACGAACCGATGACCACGCCGAGCGAAAAGTATGTCCGCCAGGCCACCATGATCCCCAACTTCCTGCGTGAGGAATCGGAAATCTTCGTCATCCAGAACCTGCTCTCCGGCTCCTACGCCTACCAGCTGCTGCTCAAGGAAGTTCAGCAGCAGGTCCTTGAGGAACTGCTGCGCATCGATCAGCTCGGCGGCGTCGGCCCGGCGACCGAACTGGGCTACCAGCGGCACTGCATCGCCGAGCAGTCGGCCCGCTACGAACGGCAGCGGCAACCCGGCGCCGAACCGCTGCGGCCGATCATCGGCTACAACGCCCATCAACTGCCGGCGGATCATCCCGACCGCTACCCCCCGGCCCATGACGTGGTCCGGCCGGCGGCCGAGGACGCCGGGGAACAGATCGCCAGGATTCGCGCTTTTCGCGAAACACATCGGGAGCGCGCCCCACAGGCCCTGAAGCGACTGCAACAGGTTGCCGCCGCCGACGGCAACACCTTTGCCGAGCTGTTGCAGACGGTGCGCTGCGCCAGCCTGGGACAGATCACCCAGGCGCTGATCGAGGTCGGCGGACGTTACCGCAAGATGCTGTGAGGAACGAACCGCATCGACTTTGACTCACCTGACAACCGATGCGATTCGCGAACTCACCACATCCGACATCTCTTCATTAGCCACGGACCCACACGGACAAGGGCGGACGAGAGGCCATAACCTTGTTTAGGATGAGCTGTTGAGTGCCAGGACATCGATGCACCACTGAGGTCAAGCAACCCCCCTCAATCCCCCCTATAAAATAGGGGGGAAGGGAGCGTAGCGGAAAGGGGGGTCGTTTCTATCCTGGAAGGGGGAGGAGATGAAATTCACAAGGGACAGGTGAATAGTTTACAAGTGGATAAGCAAACCGGGCTCAAGGTGAGAGAGCCGAACCGATTTCAGCCCGCTGAGAGCTGAGGGGGCGGGGCTATTTCCAGGGATAACTCAGGTTACGCACAGCCATGGCCGCCTTGACCCGTTCGACGGCCAGGCGTTCCGCCGCGACCCGCGGCAAAAGCGCTTCCTGTTGCGCCTTCCGCAGGATCCTGTCGGTATTTTTATGAATCTTCCGCCTGATGGCGACCAGGGCTTCCTGGGCGCTCTTCTGCCGGTACTCCATGGCCGCCATGATCAGGCCGCCGGCATTGGCGATGAAATCCGGCACCACCAGCACCCCCCGTGCCGCCAGGATCGCTTCGGCTTCCAGGGTCACCGGGATATTGGCCCCCTGCAGGATAAGCTTCGCCTTGATCTGCTCCAGGTTGCCGCGATGGATGACGTCGGGCGTCGCCGCCGGAATCAGGATATCGCAATCCAGCTCGAAAATCGCCGCTCCGGGGAGGGCCGCTCCGCGGCTCGCTTCGATGACTGTCCCCTGTTCCTGCTTGGCGGCGATCAGCTCCTCGATGTCAAGCCCGGCGCTGTGCACCAGGGTCCCCTTGCTGTCACTGACCGCGATCACCACGGCGCCTTTTTCAGTCAGAAAGCGGGCCGCGGCCCGCCCGACATTGCCGAAGCCCTGGATGGCGACCGTGGCGCCCTGCAACGGCAGCTGCGCGTAGCGGCAGGCGATCTCGGCGCATTCGGCGAGGCCGTAACCGGTCGCGCCGAGCTTGTCCAGCGGCAGGCCGCCGACCTCCTCGGGCAGCCCCAGCACCCGGCCGATCTCTTCCTTGACCCAGACCATCATCCGCTCGTCGGAGCCCATGTCGGGCGCCGGAACGTACTCTTCGACGCCGCCCATCATGCGGGCAAAGGCCCGGAACAGCTGTTCGATGTTCGCCTGTTTCGGATCGGCGACGATCCCCGCCTTGCCGCCGCCATGGTCAAGCCCGGCGATGGAGCTTTTCAGGGTCATGGTCCGCGCCAGGCGGGCGACTTCCAGCGGCGTGACGCTGGGGGAGATGCGCACCCCGCCGATGGCCGGACCCAGGGCGATATTGTCCACCACGACGACACCGCGCAGCCCGATTTCAGGATCATGAATCTGCAGAATTTTCGCAGGACCCAGCTGGTCGAATTCGATTTTTGTCATATCTAAAATCTAGCAGAAATGCGTCGATTGTAAATCAAGGGTATCTATTCAGCTGTCACTTATGAATTTATCTCCTCCCCCTTCAAGGGGGAGGTCGGGATGGGGTGTTAGCGTACTGGAACAAGCCCATCCCCACCCCAACCCTCCCCTTGAAGGGGAGGGAGCTCAACCAAATCCTGCATCGATGTCAGGGTGCTGAATAGTTGCAATCAAGGCGGGTGCTGTTTGGCAAAAAGGCCGCCCGTGCCTGCGGACAAGTGAACGTTGCGATCAAGAACCGGGCCCGGAGCCGCGGTTGCGGAGTTTCTTGGCTTTTACCCGACAATTTTGCTAATCTTTCGACCAGCGCTGCCCATCGAGCAAAAAACGGACCGGCCGTTTCAATTTCGCGCGCACCGGCCTCGGCAGCAGGTCATCCCTCAACCTTCGGGCCTAACATGAAAAATCAGGACGCCATACTCCGTACCGGTTTCGCAGTCTTCAGCGCCGTCACCTCCTTCCTGTTCGTCGCCTACAGCGTCAACGTCATCGCCGGCGACGCCCCCTCGCAATGGCTGACCGCTTTTGCCTATGTCGCCGGCGGCTACGGGCTGGCGAATATCTATATCCTCAGCTGGGCCTGGCGCAATCGGGCGGACTGGCCGCTGCTGGCCAACAAGTTTTTTGCGCTCTGCTTCTTCGGCGTTTTCGTCGCGGACAGGCTCAGTCAGGGGCTGGAGAACCTGATGCAGGTGCTGGGGATACTGGCCCTGGCCGGCGTCCTGCTGATCAACTGGTTTGCGGTCAAAAAGCTCTGTCAACGCCAATAGAAGGCTGTCCAAGCATTAGAGACCGGCTCGATCCAGTGGACAGGCAACCGGCTCAATCGCCCCGCAAATACCGGCCGTCAATAGAGCTTGCGCCGGGAAAAGGTCGAGCCCAGGACGCTGAAGGTATTCTCCACGATAAACAGCGCATACTCATCCGCAGTAAAGACAATCTCCTCCAGTCGTTTCAGTTGAATATTGTTGATCACCACCATCAGCACGGTTCGGTTGCGCTTGTGATAGGCGCCGATTGCCGGCAGCATGGTCGTGCCGATCTTCAGATGCCCCATGACCCGGTCGGCGATCTCCTCCGGTTTTTCCGAGATGATGAAGGCCAGTTTGCGCTGATTGAACAGCGACAGACAGTAATCGATCGCCACCGAACAGACGAACACCGAAATCATCGAGGCGATGACCAGATCGTTGTCGAGACTGATGAAACTCAAGGAGAACAGCAGGATATTGAAGCCGAAATAGACCTTGCCGACCCCGATGTTGTATTTCTGGTTGAGCACCACCGCCACCACGTCGAGGCCGCCGTTGGAGCCGAGCGAGCGGAGCACCATGCCCGCCCCCACACCGCTCAGCACGCCGAACACCAGTGCCGCATACAGCTGGTCGTTGATGATAATCCGGAAATCGACCAGCTGATAGAATACGCTGATCAGCGCCATGGCCAGGGCGCTGTAGCCGAGAAACCGCCGGGAGATGAAGAGATAACCGATAATGAACATCGGCACGTTGAGCAGCAGGTAGAGAATGCCGGGATTGAGCCAGCCGGTCTGGTAGTAGAGCAACGAACCGACCCCGAACAGACCGCCTGGTACGAACTGATGGGGGATGGCCACGGCCTTGAGGGCGATCGCCTGGATCAGGGTTCCGACGGCGATCAGGCTGCAGTTCCAGAAAATCGAGTAGGCGAATTTGCGTTTCATACCGGTCATGTCATATCCTCCTGGAAGGCGGGATATTGCGCGCAGCGGCGAAGCGTGTCAACCTTGAAAAAGCAAGCAATCAATGAACAGCGAGTGTCCATCAGGAAACTTGGATGGACACGCAGCAAGTTTCTGATTCGGAAACGAGCAGTTTTTCGCAAGGCCAAGGAAATCAAGGCTTTGAGCGGAGGCGTAGTACTTTACGCCGCACAATCAAAGCC
>DASWJX010000343.1:0-3288 GCA_036396915.1 Geopsychrobacteraceae bacterium
AGAGGGATTGTTTGTTTCAATCCACGCCCCCGCGAAGGGGGCGACAAATCGTTGATGTAATTCTGATGAGCATGAAGGGTTTCAATCCACGCCCCCGCGAAGGGGGCGACTGTGCTGCTGTAAACCATTAATTCTGAAAAATTTTTTGCGATTCTGCCGCGAACCGGCGCTTTCCGCCTCGAAAGAGAAGGATTAAAAACTAAAAACCCATCCAAAAAACACTCAAAATCGACAAGTTAAGCAATTCGCGAGCCTTCCCGTAAAAGCTCCACAGCTTCGGGTTCGCTAAAGTATCAACGGCCCCTCCTGATCAATGCTCTCTTTTGCTCCTATATGCTCAACCTTCCCTCTCCAGTTGGCGCCCAGAAAGTAAAATCTCAAGCTGTCCCTGGATTCATCAATCGCGCTCACCAGTTGTTGCCGCAACGCAACCCATTGCCCTGGATCGACGATACATTCGAATACCGAAAATTGAACTCTCTGTCCGTGGTTGGTGCAGACCTTAGCCACCTTGCGCAAACGCCTCGCTCCTGACTGATCTCCGGTTGCCACGTCGTAACTTACAAGAACCATCATCTCGTCACCTCCAGATGAACGGGGGATATTCATCCAGGTCGCCGCGCAGATAACGGCTGAGCAATTGCGCCTGGGCGAACATCAGCATCCCCAGCGGCATCTTTTCCTTGAGGAATGGATGCTCGATCTCAACCTGCTTGCGTTTCTGGTATTCGGTAAGCAGGGTTTTTCTGGTGTCGTCATCCATGGTTACGGCACCCGATTCGGTGATCTTGAAACCTTTTTTCCGAACCTGCCCGAGGTTGATCAGCGACAAGGCCAGACGATCCGCCAGCACGGGACGAAACTCCTCCATCAGATCAAGCGCCAGACTCAGGCGCCCGGGTCGGTCCCGATGCAGGAAACCGACGGCCGGATCGAGCCCGACCGTTTCGAGGGCGGAGCGGCCGTCGTGATAAAGCAAGGAGTAAAGGAAGGAGAGCAGACAGTTCACCCGGTCAAGCGGCGGCCGTCGATTGCGACCGGCAAAGACGAAGTCCTCCTTCTGCGCCACGATCAGATCGTCGAAAAGCCCGAAGTAGTCGTTGGCCGCCCCACCTTCGATGCCGCGGATATTGTCGAGATGCTCCTCGCGCATCAGCTTCTGTGCGATTTTCGAAAACTGCCGCACCTTCAGACCGATGCCATCCTCATCGATCTTCGACCCATGGTCGCGCAGAACCCGGCTCATCACTGTGCGGCAATTGGCGATCTTGCCGAGGACGAACATTCTCGCCAATCGGGCCGACGCCTTCAGATCGTCCGCCTGCCGATACTGTTCGCGGCGCAGCAGCACGTTGCCCGCCACCGGCCCCTGCACCCTGGCCAGGAACTTTCCATAGCTGGTCATGAAGCTGACCGATACATCATTTACGGCGCAGTGCCCGAGCAGAAAAGGGCTGCACGTCACCTGGCCGAAGCAGACGATGGAGCTGAGCGTATGTATCGGCAGCCGCAGCCGGACCTCCCGTTCAATATTGACGACGACCGTTTCCCCTTCCTTATTCAGGTACGCCCCTTGCGTCGTCACGTAAAGCGTGTTCAGCATCTTTCTCATCGGACCCCCTCAGCATCCCCGCCAGATATTTTCTGACCGACCGGCCGGCCGTGCAGCTTTTCGGCAGACATGCAGCGCGTAAGGAACATTGGTCGCATTTCTTCGAATAATCTGCTTTGGGCGTCACCCTGCCGCCGAGCAGATCGTGAACCCGGACGATCGTCTTTTCGGTCAACTGCCTGAGATTGGCATCGAACGCGACAGCGTGCCGCCGCTTCTTCTGACCATAAAAAAGCGCCCCCTCCTTGATTTCAACATCCAGCATCTCTTCAAGGCACAGCGCCTGGGCGCAGAGCTGCACCTCGTCGCAACGGTTCCCCTTGGGCTTCCCGCGCTTATATTCAACGGGAAAGACGGTACCGTCTTCATGGAATTCCACGACATCGGCCTGGCCGGAAAGGCCGAGACGCTCGGAACGGATCGGGAGGGTCCGCACAGAACGCATCCCCCCCTGGCGCACCTTTTCTCCACTATCCGCCCGCTCGTGCAATACCCTGCCTTCGGCAGTGAACCTGTTTTCGACCCAGACCTGTTCGAGATGGATAAGGGCGCACTGGCGCGGGCAGTACAGGTAGTGCTGCAAAGCGGAGAGCATGATGTAGTCGGATTCAGAGTACATGTATTCTCTCTCGCGTCTGTCTGAGCTGTCGCTTCGGGATGCCGGCACTGCGCCGCGAAAAGCAGAGCAAGTTATTTGTACCTACTCAGTTTTCCCAACAGCCTCTCCCGCATTTGCGGCTTGTCGTCGGGATAAAGCGAGATGAGCCTTTTCCCCTGCTGCTGATAGAGCTGCTGCTTTTTGAGCATCCCGATTTTGTAATCGGCGGTGTCCATCCCCCAATATTCGATATAGACATCGAATTCCGGCAGGTAGAAGTCGGGACGGATGGCGTAGCCGTCGAGGATGCGGAAGCGCTCGTCGTACCGGTATCTGATTCGCTCCGCATCCAGGGCTTCGCAAATCATTCGCTCACCGTCCGACTGTACCCATGTCCCGTCCTTGGCCCGAATGTTCTTCTGCAGCTCGACCTTGGTCTCAAAGTTGCGCCGCTCCAAGAAAACCTCGTCGAAGCAGTAGTTGCAGAATGGGCGCTGAAAGGCCTTGTGGCTTCGGACATATTCATCCGGCTCCAGCTTGACGCTGCAGCGTTGACAAAGGTGTTCGACTTGCTGTTCTGCGATATCGACCGCCGTACGGATCAGCTTGCCGGCCGCCAGCACGCTCCGTTTCACGTAGTCACGCTCTACGGGATTACTGTAAAGATCACGCAGATCCGACAAGACCGCTTTCGCGGCAGCGCCGAAAGACCCCAACGCTTTGGCTGCATACTGCCGCACCTGCGGATGTTGATCCCGCAAAAGCGGGTGCAGCACTATTATCGCTCTCTCGGCATCAACGATACCGACCAGCTTGCCGATGGCCGAGGCCGCCAGTCGCCGCACCAAAGGCGACTCAGATCTGGCCAATTCCGCCAGTTCGGCAAATGCTTTCGCGTCAGCGCTTTTCCCCAGTTGCGTGGCTCGGGTGGCCAGCTTCTTTTCATTGAAACTGTTCATTCCCCCTCCAACTCATTGCGAGCCCGGCGGACTCTCCACAGCGTCACAACCGAAATAAGTCGGCATGACGCCATGGAGGTTGCCTTCTACAATCTTTCGATGATCTCCACCCCTTCCGG
>DASWJX010000344.1:0-3411 GCA_036396915.1 Geopsychrobacteraceae bacterium
TCCTCAGCACATCCTATGGGAGGTTTTGAATCATCGACCACATCCGGCGCCTGGCAGGGCGCGTCCCGCCGGTGTTACCTGAAGAATCACACAAAAACGGCAGGACCACATAACTTTCGTGGCCCTGCCGAAAGGCGCGAAATACAATAAAAAAATTTGCTTTCACCCCACGTTCGCTTCGCTCACTAGAGGATACAGATCACAGAGAAAACCTTGAATATTTAATTAGTAGCCGGGCCGCCAACAATCGCCGGTTCCGCTACGCTTGAACCGGCCTACCCAAATCTTGTCCGGCGTAGGCCGGATGAAGCGAAGCGCATCCGGCAATTATCAAAATCAACCAATTTCTCTGTGCCTGGTTTATTGCAGTCAAGTTTTTTATTGCACCTTGCCCGACCCTGGTGTTCGAGGGTCTCAACAGAGCCCTGACCTTGCTTCATACGGGCTAAGGTGCAAGCGGGGCGCTAGCTTGCTCTGCGTGAAGGTCGACTGAGTCGCCTTAATGACACAAGACGGTAGTCACCCCGCTTACACGCTGGGAATTTCTTGGTTTATGCGACCTTGGCCAATTCGATCTGCCGGTCGACTGCATACTCTGTTTGGGTCCGCACCAAAGCCAATATGATGCCGAGCAGCTTGCGGGCGATGGCAATGAGAGCCTTGGAGCGAGGCATCCCTTTCTGGAGGTGCTGCTGGTAATGTTCATGCATGATGCCGCCTTTGCGAACCGTATTGAGGGCCGCGAAATAGAGGATTTTGCGTAGCAGTGGACGGCCTCGTTTGGATATGCGGCGCTGCCCCTTGTGCTTGCCGGAACTGATCTCGAACAGATCCAGACCGGCCAATTTGAGGATCTCCTTTTGAGTATCAAAATGCCGAAAATCGCCAACTTCACCGATCAAGCCTGCGACCGTAATGGGACCGAGGCCTTTCATGGAAAGGAGCAGGCGGCTATAGGGAATCTCTTCAAGATGCAGGGCCATCTCGGTTTCAAGCCGCTGCACAAAGCGTTCACAGCCCTCGATCGCTTCGAGCAGCGCCTGAATCTCAAGATCTACGCCGAGGCATCCCTCGCGAAGGCCGACGGAACTCGCGGCTGCATCAAACAGAGCTTGGGCCTTTGCTGGCCCCAGCCTGCCGCGGCTGACGCGTTTCAGAGCCTGCGTCAACGAAGCCAGTCCCTCTCTCACAACGCTCTCCGGCCGAGCGTGATGGCGCAGAAGGTAGCGAGCGCTTGTGGTCTTGATGTTCTTTATGACCTGAAAAAATTCAGGGAAGCTGATGAACACCAGGTCGTGAAGCTGGTTGAACAGGGCCGTACGGCGTTTGATCGTCCGCTCTCGGGCCTGCGTGAGCCGGCGCAGCTCAGCAGCAGCTCCTTGTGGGATCAAAACGGTCAACCCATGGCCCAGCTCAATGATGTCGGCAATGACCTTCGGGTCTTTCTGGTCCGTCTTGTTCGGCGAATTGCCGTTAAGTTCCTTCACCCGCTTGGTATGCATCGGATTTACCTGCACCAGGCGAACCGGTTTGTCCTTGAGAAAATGCAGCAGCGGTTCGGCATACACCCCGGTCGATTCGAAGCCAAGAACGATCTGCTTGAGCCCGTGGGCCTTCCGCCTCTGAACCAGAGTGTTCCAGAAGCGGACAAAGCCAGCAAAATTATTGGAAAAATCAGAAGGTTTCATTTCGCTTCGATCAGGGCAGCGGGCATATCCGGAAAAGGCATTCTTACCGATATCCACCGTCGCCAAAAGAGTGTCACTATTGACGGACTTGAGCTTTTTTGGTTGAATATTTCTCATGGCTATACCCCTTTGTCTCTTGGATTAACCAACTTGCCGGGAGGTTGTCCAAGAAAGGGTATAGCCTTTTTCTTTCAGAATCCACAGGGCTCACCGCTTTCTGGAATATAGCAAGCTCTGTGGTGAAGGCCACCAAGAACCTTGCCGCCGCGTCCCCCTCTGTGTTACCAATGCGAAACTATTTTTCAGCGAGGTTCCATGATTCACCTGACCAATATTTCCAAGCAATACGGCTCGCAGATCCTGTTTCTGGGAGCCAGTTTTCAAATTCCCGCCGGCACCCGCAGCGGACTGGTCGGTCCCAACGGGGCCGGCAAGACCTCCCTTTTCCGCCTGATTACCGGCGAAGAATCGGTAGACAGCGGCGAAATCAGTTGCGGCAAAAAAACCGTCATCGGCTATTTTTCCCAGGATGTGGGCGAGATGGCCGGCCGTTCGGCCCTGGCGGAGGTGATGGCCGCTTCGGCCCGCACCATGGAACTGGGCCGGCAGATCGCCGAAATGGAAGGAGCCATGTGCGAACCGATGGCGGACGAAGCGCTGGCGACGCTGCTGGAGCGCTATGGCGACGCCCAGGAAGAATTCGAACATCGCGACGGCTACGATCTGGAAAGCCGTGCCCAGGCGGTGCTGACCGGCCTCGGCATCGGCCCCGAGACCTACCACCGGCCGGTGGAAGCCTTCAGCGGCGGCTGGAAGATGCGCATCGCCCTGGCGAAAATCCTCACCCTGAATCCCGACGTGCTGCTCCTCGACGAACCGACCAACCATCTGGATGTCGAGTCGATCATCTGGCTGGAAACCTGGCTGTCGGAGACCTACAAGGGCGCGGTGCTGATGACCAGCCACGACCGCGACTTCATGAACCGGCTGGTGACCCGGATCATCGAGGTCGGCAATCAGGCCGTCACCACTTATGGCGGCAATTACGACTTTTACCTGCGGGAACGGGAGATCCGTCGCGAACAGCTTCTTGCCAGCCATCGCCGTCAGCAGGAGATGCTGTCCAAGGAAGAAGAATTCATCGCCCGTTTCGCCGCCCGCGCCTCCCATGCGGCCCAGGTGCAATCGCGGGTGAAAAAGCTGGAAAAGATCGAGCGCATCAAGCTGCCACCGGAGCAGAAAACGATCCGTTTTGAATTCGCCGAACCGCCCCGCAGCGGCGACGACGTGGTCCTCATGCGGGATCTGGCCAAGTCCTGGCCGATTCCCGAAGGGGGCGAGCATCCGGTCTTCAGCGGCATTTCGGGACTGGTCCGGCGCGGCGAGAAGATCGCCGTCACCGGAGTGAACGGCGCCGGCAAATCGACCTTCCTCAAGGTGCTGGCCGGCCACACCGAGCCCGGTGCGGGCACCGCAACCATCGGCGCCAACGTCCACGCGGGCTATTTCAGCCAGCACTCCATGGACATCCTCGACCCGAAAAAGACCGTTATTGAAACGGTCAGCGCCGCGCTGCCCATGGCTTCCGTCGGGGTGGTGCGCAACCTCTGCGCCGCCTTCCTGTTTCAGGGCGACGACGTGGAAAAACGGATCGAGATCCTGTCCGGCGGGGAGAAAAGTCGCCTGGTCCTCGCCACCCTGCTGGCCAAACCGCTGAATTTTC
>DASWJX010000345.1:0-6846 GCA_036396915.1 Geopsychrobacteraceae bacterium
ATTCCGGAAAGCTGGATCAGAATGACCGGATGTCCCCAGGAGTGTTCGCCTCGGGGGAGGGAATCGAGCCCTGTGTGACCTTTTTTGCCAGCCTTGCCCTTAAGCGCCGATGAGGACTTGGCAGGCAGGAGGTATTATAACTGATATGCCCTGGTTTTTCGGGCGGACCGTTTTGACAGGTCCGCCCGGCTTAATATTATTAGCAATACATAATTATAAAAACCCAGAAAATTGCAGGATCCCGAGGAAGCACAGTGATCAGGATAAGTATCGACTGGACATTGCTGTTGCAGGCGGCGAATTTTTTCGTGTTGCTGGGTCTGTTGCAGTGGCTGCTGTTTCGTCCGCTGCGGGCGGTGATGCAGCGGCGGCGGCAGGAGATCGAGGGTTCGCTGGGACGGGTGCGGGATCTGGAGGACGAGATCGCCGGGCGGCAGGCGGGCTACTCGGAACTGCTGGAGTCGGTGCGGGAGAACGCCCGGCAACAGCGGGAAGCCGTGCGCGCCGAGGTGACGGAACAGCAGCTGCAACTGCTTTCGGCGGCCCGCGAAGAGGCCACCGGCCGCCAGCGGGAGCTTGAGGCGCGTCTCGCCGTCGAGGAGGCCGCGGCCGCCACGGCGCTGCGGGCCGAGAGCGCGCGGCTGGCCGGGGCCATCACCCACAAGATCGCGGGGAGAGCGTTGTGAGAAGAAACCTGCCATCGAAGGGACGGCTGTGGCTGGGCGGGGTAGTGACCGTCGGTCTGTTGCTGTGCGGGGCCCATCTGGCCGGGGCCGCCGAAGGCGCCCACGGGGACGGCGGGGCGCTGCTCAAGGATTTTCTGTACCGGTGCCTGAACTTCGCCCTGTTGGCCGGGCTGCTCGGCTACTTCCTGCGCAAGCCCCTCGGCGACGCCCTGGCCGCCCGCCGCCAGGCGGTGGCCACCACCCTCGAAGAATCCCGGCAGGCGCGGGAGGAAGCCGAGGCGCGGGCCGAACGGCTGGCGCGGCAGCTCGAAGCCGGCGGCCGGGAGATCGAGGCGCTGCGCCTGCAGATGGAGGAAGAAACCGCCAAGGAACGGGCCCAGCTGCTGGAGCAGGCGCGGCAGACCGCCGCGGCGATCCGCGAGGAAGCCCACCGCCACGCCACGCGGCAGATCGAGCGGGCCCGCCGCCGGCTGCAGGCCGAAGCCGCCACCCTGGCCATCCAACTGGCCGAGCGGCAACTGGCCGAAGGGCTTACCGCGGACGATCAGCGCCGGCTGGTGGACGATACCCTGCGGCAGTTAGGAGAACAGCAATGAGCGGCAGCGTGATCGCCGGGCGCTACGCCCGGGCCTTGGTCGCCCTCGGCGACGAGCACGACCGGCTCGACCGGTACGGCGAAGAGCTCGACCGCCTGGTCGCCGCCCTCGCCGTCGAAGCGCGGCTGGGCCTGCTGCTGGAAAGCCCGTCGCTGGCCGAAGAGAAGAAGACCGCCCTGGTTGCCGGTCTGGCCGATTACCTGCAGCTATCCGGCACCCTGCGCAACTTGCTCCGCCTGCTGCTCAGCCGCCATCGGCTGGGCCGGCTGGCCGCCATCGCCGCGGCCTATCGCGAACAGGCCGACGCCACCCGCGGCCTGCGGCGGGCCCAAGTGCAAAGCGCCGTGCCCCTCGACGACGCCTCGCGCGAGGCCTTGCGCCACCTTTTGGCCGGGGACGGCGCCGCGCGGGTCATCCTCGAAGAACAGGTGGTGCCCGAACTGCTCGGCGGTCTCCGCGTCCAGCTCGGCGACCGGGTGTTCGACGGCAGCGTGCGCGGGCGGTTGCGCCGGCTGGCCGGGACCATCCAGCAAAGGTAACCGCCGCCGCCCTCGAAGACGCCAAAAACCTAACCAACCGCACACCTGAGGAACGACATGGACATCAGAGCGGCAGAAATCTGCGACATCATCAAACAGCAGATCGAGAACTTCGACCAGCAGATCGAAATCAGCGAGATGGGCACCATCATCTCCGTCGGCGACGGCATCGCCCGCATCCACGGCCTCGGCCAGGCCATGGCCGGCGAGCTGCTGGAATTTCCCGGCGAGATCATGGGCATGGTGTTGAACCTCGAAGAAGACAACGTCGGCGCCGCCATCCTGGGCGAAGCCCACCACATCAAGGAAGGCGACACCGTCAAGCGCACCGGGCGCATCGTCGAAGTGCCCGTCGGCGAAGCCCTCATCGGCCGGGTGGTCAACGGCATCGGCCAGGTCATCGACGGCGGCGAACCGATCGGCACCGTCGAGACCCGCCAAGTCGAGATCAAGGCGCCCGGCATCGTCGCCCGCAAATCGGTCCACGAGCCCCTGCAGACCGGGCTCAAGGCCATCGACGCCATGGTGCCCATCGGCCGGGGCCAGCGCGAGCTGATCATCGGCGACCGGCAGACCGGCAAGACCGCCCTGGCCATCGACACCATCCTCAACCAGCAGGGGCAGGACATCGTCTGCATCTACGTCGCCATCGGCCAGAAGCGCTCCACCGTCGCCCAGGTCGTCGACAAGCTGCGCAAGCACGGCGCCATGGAGTACACCCTGGTGGTCTCCGCCAGCGCCTCCGATCCGGCGCCCCTGCAGTTCATCGCCCCCTACACCGGGGTCACCATGGGCGAATACTTTCGCGACAACGGCAAACACGCCCTGATCGTCTACGACGATCTGTCCAAACACGCCGTCGCCTACCGCCAGCTCTCCTTGCTGCTGCGCCGGCCCCCCGGCCGCGAAGCCTATCCCGGCGACGTATTTTACCTGCACAGCCGGCTACTCGAGCGCGCCGCCAAACTCAACGACGAACTCGGCGGCGGCAGCCTCACCGCCCTGCCGATCATCGAGACCCAGGCCGGGGACGTCTCCGCCTACATCCCCACCAACGTCATCAGCATCACCGACGGCCAGATCTTCCTCGAAACCGACCTGTTCTACAGCGGCGTGCGGCCCGCCATCAACGTCGGCCTGTCCGTCTCCCGGGTCGGCGGCAGCGCCCAGGTCAAGGCCATGAAACAGGTGGCCGGCACCCTGCGGCTGGCCCTGGCCCAGTACCGGGAGATGGCCGCCTTCGCCCAGTTCGGCTCCGACCTCGACGCCACCACCCAGAAACAGCTCGCCCGCGGCGCGCGGCTGGTCGAGATCCTCAAGCAGCCCCAGTACCAGCCGTTGCCGGTGGAAAAGCAGGCCCTGATCATCTTTTCCGCCAACCACGGCTACCTCGACGACTACCCCGTCGCCGCCATCCGCCGGTTCGAAACCGAACTGTACCGCTTCATCGAAAACCGCCACCCCGAAGTACTGACCACCCTGCGGGAGAAAAAAGCCATCGACGCCACCCTCGACGGCCAGATCCGGGCGGCGCTGGAGGAGTTCAAGGGCGAGTTTCAGGCTTGACAGGCTGAAAGGCGGGGGCTGAAAGGCGGAGGCTGAAAGGCCGTAATACGTAAGGCGTAATGGGTAAGGGGTAAAGGCAAGTAACAGGAAAAAACCACCTTACCCATTACGGATTTAGATTTAAACCAATTACCCATTACGCCTTACGCCTTACGGGTTTTGAATTAACCCCTTACGCCTTACGGAATTTACGCCTTACGGATTTTAGGACTTCCAAATGGCCAACCTCAAAGACATCAAAAAACGGATCAGCTCGGTGCGCAGCACCCAGCAGATCACCCGGGCCATGAAGATGATCGCGGCGGCGCGGTTTCGCAAGGCCCATCAGGCGGTGGTGGCGGCCCGGCCCTATGCCGACAAGATGCATGCCGTGCTCTCCAGCCTGGCCTTGCGCGAAGAGCGCCAGGCCCATCCGCTGCTCGCGCAGCGGGGCCAGGAGTGCGCCCTGCTGGTGCTGCTCACCTCCGACCGGGGGCTGTGCGGCGGATTCAACCACAACGCCGCCAAGGCCGCCGAGCGGTTCATCGCCGCGCAAGGCGGGGCCTTTGCCCGCTACGAACTGCTGGTCATCGGCCGCAAGGGCAAGGAGTACTTTCGCAGCCGCTCCGCCTGCAGCGTGGTCAAGAGCCACGAAGGAGTCACCAGCCAGGCCTCCTACGGCGTCGCCTCGCTCCTCGGCCAGGAGGTGGTGGCCGCCTACGGCGAAGGCCGCTACGACGGCGTGTACCTGGTCTACAATGCCTTTCGCAGCGCCATCAGCCAGGAAGTCACCGTCGATCAACTGCTGCCCATCGTGCCGCGACCCCTCGAAGAAGGCGAAGTGGCGACCAGTTTCCTGTACGAACCGCGGCGGGGCGAGGTGTTGAACTCGCTGCTGCCCAAATATGTCGAGGTGCAGCTCTACCGGGCCGTCGTCGAATCGCTGGCTTCCGAGCACGGCGCGCGGATGAGCGCCATGGACAACGCCACCAGCAACGCCGGCGACATGATCAACGCCCTGACCCTGCAGTACAACCGGGCGCGGCAGGCGGTGATCACCAAAGAACTGATGGAGATCATCTCCGGCGCCGAATCCGTCTGATCCATCCCGCTTCTGCCGGACCGCCCAGCCGGCGGCGGCCGCAAGGAGGAACCGCTCAATGAATCAAGGAACCATCACCCAGGTCATCGGCCCGGTCGTCGACGTCGAATTCGCCGCCGGCCGCCTGCCCGAGATCTACCACGCCCTCAAGATCACCAACCCCTCCCTCGGCGCGTCCGAATGGAACCTCGTCGTCGAGGTCGCCCAGCACCTGGGCGAGAACACCGTGCGGGCCATCGCCATGGACTCCACCGACGGCCTGGTGCGCGGTCAGGCGGTACTCGACACCGGGGCGCAGATCACCATGCCCGTCGGTCAGGGCACCTTGGGGCGGATCCTCAACGTCATCGGCGAACCCGTCGACGAAATGGGGGCAGTCGTGGCTGAAACCCGCTGGGAGATCCACCGGCCCACCCCCGAATTCGTCGACCAGTCGACCAAAGTCGAAGCCTTCGAGACCGGCATCAAGGTCGTCGACCTGCTCGCGCCCTACGCCCGGGGCGGCAAGATCGGCCTGTTCGGCGGCGCCGGCGTCGGCAAGACCGTCCTGATCATGGAGCTGATCCACAACATCGCCAAAAAACACGGCGGTTACTCCGTCTTCGCCGGGGTCGGCGAGCGCACCCGCGAAGGCAACGACCTGTGGCACGAGATGAAGGAATCCGGGGTGCTCGACAAGACCGCCCTGGTCTACGGCCAGATGAACGAACCCCCCGGCGCCCGCGCCCGAGTCGCCCTGTCCGCCCTCACCGTCGCCGAATACTTTCGCGACGAGCAGAACCAGGACGTACTGCTGTTCATCGACAACATCTTCCGCTTCACCCAGGCCGGCTCCGAGGTCTCCGCCCTGCTGGGCCGCATCCCCTCGGCCGTCGGCTACCAGCCGACCCTCTCCACCGAGATGGGCGAGCTGCAGGAGCGCATCACCACCACCCGGCACGGCTCCATCACCTCCGTCCAGGCCATCTACGTGCCCGCCGACGACTTGACCGACCCCGCCCCGGCCACCACCTTCGCCCACCTCGACGCCACCACCGTGCTCTCGCGGCAGATCGCCGAACTCGGCATCTACCCCGCCGTCGACCCCCTCGACTCCACCAGCCGGATCCTCGATCCCCAGGTGGTCGGCGACGAACACTACCAGCTCGCCCGGGACGTGCAGTACGTGCTGCAGCGGTACAAGGACCTGCAGGACATCATCGCCATCCTCGGCATGGACGAACTCTCCGAAGAAGACAAACAGATCGTCGCCCGGGCCCGCCGGATCCAGCGCTTCCTGTCGCAGCCGTTCCACGTCGCCGAGGTCTTCACCGGCACCCCCGGCAAGTACGTCGAGCTCAAGGACACCATCGCCGGCTTCCGGCAGATCCTGTCCGGCGAGCACGACAAGGTGCCCGAGCAGGCCTTCTACATGGTCGGCACCATCGACGAAGTGCTGGAGAACGCCGCCCGGATGGCCGGCTGAGCCGAAAGAGAGAGCCGATGGCGAAATTGAAACTGGACCTGGTCACCCCGGCCAAACAGGTGCTCAGCGAAGAAGTCGACGAGATCGTCGCCCCCGGCAGCCTCGGCCAGTTCGGCGTGCTGCCCGGCCACACGCCGATGCTCACCACCCTGCAGGTCGGCGAACTGTCCTACCGGCAGGGCGAGCAACTCCACTACGTGGCGGTCAACTGGGGCTACGTGGAGATCGAAAACGATAATGTGGTGATCCTGGTGGAAACCGCCGAAGTCGAGGACGAGATCGACCTGGACCGGGCCCGCAAGGCCCTGGACCGGGCGGAAAAAGTCCTGGCCGAGCTCAGCCCCGAGGACAAGGAGTTCCTGGCCCGGCAGGGTGCCCTGCAGCGCGCTCTGGTGCGTATCCAGGTGGCGGGCAGGAAGGGCGGTTGAGCAGGACACGATTCACGGCGAACCTCACAGGGTTCGCCTTTTTTAAACCATCGTCCCGGCAGTTCTTTATGTCCTTGGAAGTTCAGGGAGTTAAAAGCTTCGCAGCCTATGGCCGAACAGCGAAATATCATCCACCTCGATCTCGACGCCTTTTACGCTTCGGTGGAACAGCAGGACTTTCCGGAACTGCGCGGCCGGCCGGTGGTTGTCGGCGGCAGCGTGGAACGGGGAGTGGTCTGTGCCTGTTCCTATGAGGCGAGGGGTTTCGGAGTCCGTTCGGCAATGGCCATGGCCCGGGCTCTCCGTCTCTGTCCGAAGGCCGTTGTCCGACCGGTACGCATGGCGCGCTACCAGGAGGTTTCACGTGAGGTGTTCGCCATTTTTGCCCGCTACACCGATCGCATCGAACCGTTGTCCGTGGATGAAGCCTTTCTCGATGTTTCCGGGTGCGAAAAGTTGTTCGGGCCCGCGCCCCGGATCGCAGC
>DASWJX010000346.1:0-13512 GCA_036396915.1 Geopsychrobacteraceae bacterium
TTTGTAAGCCGTAAACAGAATGGTCAGCTTGCCAGCTCGCTGCTCTCCATGCGGATCATCCAGTTACGGGGCGTTGCCCATCTGCTGGTGGTGACCCGGGATATTACCGAGGTCAAGAAGGCGCAGCAGGCGCTGCAGGACAGCGAACGCCGCTACCGCGAACTGTACAACCAGTTTCAGGTTCTGCTTGACGGCATTCCGGACGCCCTGCTCCTCTTCTCGGGCGACCTGAAGGTGGTCTGGGCCAACCGCGGCGCGGCAACCCACTTTTCCACAACCGTCGAGGCGTTGGCGGGGATGGCCTGTCACGATCTCTGGAGTGAACAGGCGGGAACCTGCATCACCTGCGCGGCAGAGGTTTTTCGGGCGGGGACGGCACAGGAGAAGAGCCTGAAGACAGCAGACGGTCGCTACTGGGGGATCAAGACGTTTCCGATCAAGGACAGCGCCGGACGCGTGGTCAATGCCATCCAGATTGCCAGCGAGATCACCGAAAAAATCCGTTTGCGCGAACATGCCGACCAGGCCAGCCGGCTGGTTGCGTTGGGGGAACTGTCGGCCGGCGTCGCTCATGAGATCAATAATCCCAATGGCCAACTGCTGCTCAACCTGCCGCTGATAGCCGATGCGATTGCCGACAGTCTGCCGATTCTCGATCGCTACCGGGATGCCGAAGGCGATTTCCGCTGGGCGGGGGTGCGCTATTCAAGGATGCGTCACGAAATTCCGCAACTGGTTGAAGAGATGCAGGATGCGGCGGGCCGGATCAGAACCATTGTCGATGATCTCAAGCATTTTTCGCGCAAGGAATGTATCGATCAGACCCAGCTGTTCAGTCTGAACGATGCCCTGGAAACCGCGGTGCGCTTGTCGGGAACCACCATAAAAAGTTCGACCGACAGTTTTCATATCGCCTACGGGGAGGACCTGCCGCCGATCACCTGTGTGCGTCAGCGTATCGAGCAGGTTCTGGTCAACCTGCTGATCAATGCCTGTCAGGCGCTGCCGGCGCGCAGTCGCGGGATTTTTGTTGAAACCCGGCATGAAACAGAGAGCAATCAGGTTTTCTGTGAAATTCGGGACGAAGGGATCGGCATGAGCGCAGAGGTGCTCAGTCACGCCACCGATCCCTTTTTCACGACCCGCCGGGAGGTGGGCGGGACCGGGCTCGGCCTGTCGATCTCGGCGCGAATCGCCAGGGAACATGGCGGTGAATTGCGGTTGACCTCACAGCCGGGCGCGGGGACCCGTGCCGTGGTCAGCTTCAGGGTCGCTTAGAAGGAGCGAAGGAGCGAAGCAGCGGATGGAAACAGCGAACAGTTCCCCGACGGAGCCGGTCCTGCTGGTCGATGACGAGCAGGCCTGGCTGCACAGCATGTCCCTGACGCTCGCCAGTCAGGCGGGTCTCGATAATCTCGTGCTCTGCAGCGACAGCGGCAGGGTCCGCGAGCTGGTGGCAGACCAGAGGTTTTCCCTGGTCATGCTCGATCTGACCATGCCGCCGCCGAGCGGAGAGGAGCTGCTGACCTGGCTGCGGGAGGAGTATCCCGAGCTGCCGGTTATTGTCCTCAGCGGCATCAATCAGCTGGAACGCGCCGTCCAGTGCATGCGGCTGGGGGCCTTCGATTACTACGTCAAAACCGATGAACGCAAGCGCATTATCGCCGGTGTCCAGCGCGCCTTGCGGATGCGGGAATTGCAGCAGGAAAACGAACTGCTGCGGCGGGGCATCATCGAGGATCGGCTCAAGAATCCGCAGGCGTTCGCGCCCTTTCAGTCCCGGGACAAGCAGGTTCATGCGGTGTTTCACTACCTGGAGGCGGTCGCCTCAAGCACCCAGCCGGTGTTGATCACCGGCGAGAGCGGCACCGGCAAGGAGCTGGCCGCCCGGGCCGTGCATAGCCTCAGCCGCCCGGACGGACCCTGGGTCGCGGTGAATGCGGCCGGGCTGGACGGGACGGTTTTTTCCGATACCCTCTTCGGCCACACCAGGGGCGCCTTTACCGGCGCCGACCGCGCCCGGGCGGGGATGATCGAAGGCGCGGCGCATGGCACGCTGTTCCTTGACGAAATTGGTGACCTGGCCGCCGAGGCCCAGGTCAAATTACTGCGCTTGCTTCAGGAAAACGAATATTTTCCGCTCGGTTCGGATCGCCCCAAACGTGCTTCGGCCCGGATCGTTGCGGCAACCAATCTCGATCTGGCGGAACGGATGGCCGCCGGTCTGTTCCGCCGCGATCTTTACTATCGGCTCAAGACCCACCACGTTCATCTGCCCCCCCTGCGTGAGCGCCCCGCCGATCTGCCCCTGCTGCTGCGGTATTTTCTTCGGGAGGCTGCCGAAGCGATCGGTTGCGCGGTGCCGACACCGCCGGCGGAGCTTGCGGTGCTGCTGTCGACCTACCATTTCCCGGGCAATGTCCGTGAGCTGCGCTCCATGGTGTTTGATGCGGTCAGTCTCCATCGCTCGGGCAAGCTGTCGATGAAATCGTTCCGGGATGCGCTCGGCCGCCGGCCGCGCCGGCCCGCGCCGCAGTCCGCCGGCGAGCAGCCGAAGCTGACCTTCGGTCACACGCTGCCCACACTGAATGAAGCAACGGCCCAGGTGGTGGAGGAGGCCATGTCGCGAGCCGGCGGGAATCAGACGATCGCCGCCGGCATGGTCGGTATCTCCCGTCCCGCTCTCAATAAACGCCTGAGGAAAATGCGCGAAACAAACGAGGGTTCGTCCGTGTAGGTCCGTCCCCGTAACCCGTTTCCGAAGAAATGAAGATCCAGAAGAGCCCGATTGCGGGCTCTTTTTTTTTCAAACGGCAGATCTGCGCCGCGGCTTGAAAGGGTGTGCCTGTCGGCACAGTGTGCATTGGTGAACAGATAATATAACGACGTTAGTTCAATGCATTTGGTGAAGTGCCGTTTTACGGGTGTGCGTATTTTCACACCCTCGGCGAATTCCTCGCCCGCCGTCTTTGGCGGCTTTATCCGTTCCGAATCAGGACCTTGGAGCATTGCCCCCGGCTTGGCAAGGGATTTGTATATCATGATGCCGTGATGCCGGGACAGGTCGGTCCGCAGTGCCTGACGCCAAAGCGCTTGTGCCTGGTCGACGGGAAGGACAGCGGACATCGGGGTGGTTGCCATGACGAAGAAAATCCTGCTGCTCAATGACGGAAAACGATCGCTGCTCGGTATCGGTTTTGCTCTACGGCACGCGAAATACAGTCCTGTGCTGTTTCATGAGCCGGAAGAGCTGGTCAACTGGGCAAAACTCTACAGAGCCGCGCTTTGCGACTGTTTGCTGCTCAACGGCTGCAGCGATGCGGCCTTGCTGGAACGATTGCGGCGCCTGTTGTCCGCCTGCAACCTTGAGCTGCGGATACTGGTGGTCGGCGGCGATCTGCCGGAGGAGGTGCTGGCCGTGGTCGGAAACCATTCTTCCGTCAGTTGTTGCACACAGGAGGGGCTGATTGAGGAATTGAAAAGGCTGCGGCGGTCCGAACAGAGCAGCCGGGAAAAACCGTAACACCTGTCTTCAGCTAGTTGCTATGTTTGCCAAAGGAGAAAACCATGCGTTTCACCCTCAAACTCACCCATAAACTGACGGCTCTGGTCGGCCTCTGTCTGCTCGCCGTCACGGCCATCACCCTGATTTCCTTGATGATCAACAAGAACAACCTGATCCATGATCGCAAGGAGAAAACCCGGCACGTGGTGGAAACAGCCCTCTCTTCGGTCGAATATTTTTATAATGACTACCGGGCGGGCCTGATTTCGGAGGATGAGGCGCAGCGGTCGGCGCTGGCCGCCGTCGAGAAAATGCGCTACGGGGGCAATGAGTACTTCTGGATCAATGACATGGAGCCGAAGATGCTGATGCATCCTTTCGTCAAGGAGCTGGTCGGTCAGTCGCTGAACGACTATCAGGATCCCGACGGAACCCGGCTCTTCATCGAAATGACCGAGGCGGTCAAGCGCGACGGCGAGGGGTTCGTTCACTATGTCTGGCAGAAAAACGGAGAAAAGACCCTGTCGCCCAAGGTCTCGTACGTCAAGGGTTTCGCTCCCTGGGGGTGGGTGATCGGATCCGGGATCTATCTGGATGACGTGGACGCGGACTTCCGGGCGCAGGCGCTGCGTTTCGGCGCGGCGATCGCCGTTGTCATCCTGCTGCTGGCGATCATCTCCTATCTTCTCGGCCGCAGCATCACCCGGCCACTGGCGCAAGCGGTTGCCGTCGCCCAGGCTCTGGCCATCGGCGATATGAGTGTCCGGCTTCCCGCCGGCAAGCAGGATGAGACCGGCCTGATGCTGGGGGCCATGAGCGAAATGATCGATTCGATGAAAGGGGTTTCCCGGCTGGCGCAAAAAGTGGCGGCCGGCGACCTGACCGTCGAGATCAGGCAGCGCTCCGACCAGGACGAGCTGATGCTGGCGCTGCAAACGATGGTCGGCAAGTTGCTCGAGGTGGTCGGCGGGGTCAAGGTCGCCGCTGAAAATGTCAATACCGGCGCCGTGGAGATGAGCGCCAATTCGCAACAGATGTCGCAGGGCGCTTCAGAGCAGGCGGCCAATGCCGAAGAGGTCTCGGCGTCCATCGAAGAGATGGCGGCGAATATTCGTCAGAATACCGATAATTCGCTGCAGACGGAAAAGATCGCGGTACAGGCCGCCCTGGATGCCAGGGAGAGCGGCGCGGCGGTCACCGCCACCGCCGACGCCATGAGAAATATCGCCGAAAAGATCCTGATCATCGAGGAGATTTCCCGGCAGACCAATCTGCTGGCCTTGAATGCCGCCATTGAAGCGGCCAGGGCGGGTGAACAGGGGCGGGGCTTTGCGGTGGTCGCCGCCGAAGTCCGCAAGCTGGCGGAACGCTCCCAGACCGCCGCGGCCGAGATCAATGCGCTTTCGGTTTCCAGCGTTTCCGTGGCCGAAAAGGCCGGAACCCTGCTGCAGGCGATGGTGCCCAATATCCAGCGAACAGCGGAACTGGTTCAGGAGATTGCCGCCGCCAGCCGCGAGCAGGATGCCGGCAGCGAGCAGATCACCAGGGCCATCCAGCAACTCGACACGGTCATCCAGCAGAACGCTTCCGCCGCCGAGGAGGGTGCATCGACGGCGGAGGAACTCTCCAGTCAGGCCGAACTGATGGCCGACATGATCGATTTCTTCCAGGTCGGAACGCATGGGGCGGCGCGGCGCAACCCGCAACCCGCTCAACTGGGATCGCCGCGCGGCGCGACAGGCCGGACTGAACGGCCAACGGCGTCGCATCCGCCCGTGTCCAAAAGTCGCGAGACGGCGCAGCAGCGTAGCGACGAGCGCGCAACCGGCGTGGTCCTGGATCTCAAGTCGGGCACGGACGACCTTGATCTCGAGTTCGAGCAGTTCTGATGCTTTTGCAAGAAAGCAACATAGCGGATGCCGTAAGCAGCGCGGAAGAAAATCCGGAAGCGGCCTGTCCGGACAGTTATGCGGAAATCATGTCCGCGGTGGGGACGGATTTTTTCCATCTGCTGAATCGGCATCTGGCAAAAACCCTGGCGGCCGACAGCGTCCATATCGCGGAGATCCCCTTGCACGCGGCCGGATATCTGCAGACCCTGGCGGCCTTTCGCGACGGCAGCAGGATTCCCGATTATTCCTTCGGCGCCGCGGGCATGCCCTGTGAAGCGGCATTGGCCGAAGGTCTGGTCGTCTGCCGGGGCAACCTGCGGACACGCTTTCCGGGCGCCGCCACGCTGGCGCCCGGCCTGCGTTCCTTTCTGGCGGTCGGTCTGCAAGGCTGCGCCGGCGAACCGGTCGGTGTGCTGGCGCTGGGCTGGTACCGCAAGGATCCGGACCTGGCCGCCGCGAGACGCTCCCTGCAGGCAATCGTGAACCGGGTCTCCGCCGAAGTGCAGCGGACCAGAGTCACTGCGATCCTCCAGGAACAGCTGCATTTCACCCAGGAACTGCTGGACGCGATCCCGCTCCCGGTCTTTTACAAGGACCGGCAGTTCCGCTACCTGGGATGCAACCGCGAATTCGAGAAAGCGCTCGGCCGCTCCCGCACCGAGATTATCGGCAGGACGGTGAAGGATGTGGCGCCGAAAGATTTTTTCCGGCGCTACGCCGAGGTCGACCGTCAGATTCTCGAACACGGGCGAACCCGGACCTATGAAGGGGGGATGCGCTACGATGACGGCCGGGTCCGCGAGGTGGTCTTCACCAAGGCGGCCCTGCGCGATTCGGAACGCCGCATCAGCGGAGTCATCGGCACCATGGTCGATATTTCGGCATTGAAAAGTGCCGAAAAAGCGATCTATCGCATGGAGAATTACGACGCGCTGACCGGGATGCACAACCGGAAGAGTTTTCTCGACCATCTCAACAAGGCGCTCCGCGCTGATCCGGCCGGCCGGAAGCGATCGATTGCGGTCCTTTGTCTCGATCTCGATCAGTTCAAGTCGCTGGGCAACGCCATCGGCGCCGAATCCTGCAATCGGTTGCTGCTGGCCTACAGCGAACGGCTGACCAGCTACTCGCGCGAGCGCGATATCTATGCCAGAATCAACGGCGACCGGTTTGCCGTTGCGCTTTGTTCCCTCTCCCGGGAGCAGGATGCGGAACTTTTTGCCCGGCGCATGCTGGCTGCGCTGGCCGAACCGGTGCGGATCAACGGTGAGGAGATCTTTTGCACGGGCAGTATCGGCATCGCCTTCCACCCTCAGGACGGCAGCGACGCGAACCGCCTGCTCGGCAACGCCGAGGCGGCGATGCTCCGGGCCAGAGCGCACGGGGGGAATGCCTGTCGACACTTTTCCCGGGAGATCAACAAGGCTGCGCTGGAGCGCCTGGCCATCGAGGCGGGCTTGAGACGGGCCCTGGCCGAGGATGATTTTGAATTGTACTATCAGCCCCAGGTCGATTTGAAGAGCAGAGCCCTGCTCGGCGCCGAAGCCCTGATCCGCTGGACCCACCCCACGCTCGGAGCGGTTTCGCCGCAGCGCTTTATTCCGATTGCCGAAGAGAGCGGATTGATCATCCCGCTCGGCGAATGGGTGCTCAGGACGGCCTGTCGACAAAATGCCGCCTGGCAGGCGGCCGGGCATGCTCCGATCAGGGTTGCCGTCAATCTTTCCGGGCAGCAGTTGCATCAGCGCGGGTTCGTGCGGATGGTGGCAACGGTCCTCGGGGAGACCGGGCTCGCCCCTCAATGGCTGGAGTTTGAACTGACCGAATCAACCATGATGGAGCACACCGAAAAGAACATCGAAATCCTGCTGCAGCTGAAAAAGCTCGGCATCAATCTTTCCATCGACGATTTCGGCACCGGCTATTCCTCGCTCAGTTATCTGCAGCGCTTCCCCCTCGACAAGTTGAAAATCGATCGTTCCTTCGTCAAGGATCTGCACAAAACCGACAGCAATGCGGCGATTACCGAAGCGATCATCGCCATGGCGCATCGGCTCGGTCTCACGGTGATCGCCGAAGGGATTGAAACCGTCGAACAGCTCGATTATCTGGTGGCCCACGACTGCTGCAAGGGGCAGGGCTATTTTTTCGGCCGTCCCGCTCCCGGGCGCGACTTCGAGCAGCACTTTCAGTCCGCCGAAAAATCCCTTCTCAGGCACATCTCCCGATGATTTGCGGTACACTGGTGATGGCGGACTTTTTGCTTAGCCTTCCTCTGAATATTTGCGCGTGCATCACTTGTATCCTTCCGACGGCAGCGCGCCCGTCCCGGCTGCAGGTCTGTCGCCATGACTGTTGTGGTCATGGCCGGCCGGTTCGGGTACACTGTCGGTAATGCACAGCGTACCCGCCCCGGCGCAGACCGGCGCCCTGGCCCGCAACCAGAAGGTTTGGCCCGATGTACAAAATCATCGTTCATCCCGGCAGCGCCCATCGAGATGATTTTCTCTCGGTGAGTCTGCTGCTGACCGTGCTTGACCCGGTGGAGGTGTTCCGGCGCGAGCCGACCGGCGCGGACCTTGCCGATCCCGATACCTATGTCGTCGATGTCGGGATGGAGTACGATCCGCAAAAACATAATTTCGATCATCATCAGGATCCGTCGCTCCCCTGCGCCTTTCACCTGCTGATGCAGCACCTGGGGCACCACGACGATGCCATGCTGATCTTCGGCTGGTACGCGCATATGAGTATGATGGATGTCCGGGGTCCGTACCGGACCGCCGAGCATCTCGGCATCGACATAAGCGTCCTGTTTGCCGCGTCATCCCCGATCGACGGCTATATCCTTTCACGCTTTTCCCGCATCGCAACCCTGAACAAGGACGACCTGCTCTATGGTCTGATGAAGGATCTCGGCCAGGAGCTGATCGAGCTGATCGGTCGCAAGAAGCGGCGGCTGGAGCGATTAAAGGCCGAATCGGAAATCGTCCGGGTGAAGAATTACAAAGCGCTCGTCAGTACCATTGACGACGAGCCCAAGCTGTCGATGGAGCTGTACCTGCGCTATCTGGACGACGAGCGTATCGTCATGAGTATTGCGCCGTCGGTCCGCGGCAACGGCTGGGAAATGCTGCGGCTTGGGGATAATACGATTGTCGATTTTCGGGCGCTTGCCGGGGACCCGGCGCTCCATTTCGTGCATGCCAACGGCTTTGTCGCCAAAACCGAAAGCCGGATTCCGCTTGAGCAGGTGCTCAAGCTCGCGGCCCGCTCGATTGTCCGGTCCTGAAAAAGCGAAGGGCGCCGGTGCGTATTCGCGCAGTGCTGTTTTGTTGCTTCATGACGGTTTTTTTGCGGACCCTGACCTGTTTTGTTCCGGTTCGCAGCGCTATAGTAGAATCATCAAGGGGCGGTTGTGGCAGACGGCCCCGAGACAACAGCCTTTTTCAGCTCCTCCCGAAACGAAAAAGCTTCGCCCCGCGGCAACCTCCCTGCCGCGGGGCTTTTTTTTGATGGCGTCGCAAAAGCTCAGCAACTGCTGCGTTGCCGGGCGCATGGCCGCCGCTTATTCGATCCGGCCGATCAGCACTTCGCGCGGCTTGCCGCTGCCGTCGGACTGCCCGACGATCCCTTCCTGCTCCATCTTTTCAATCATGCGCGCGGCGCGGTTGTAGCCGACCCGCAACCTGCGTTGCAGCATGGAAATCGAGGCCTGGCGGGAATCGGTGACGATGCGCAGGGCTTCGTCCCAGTGTTCGTCGTAACCGTCATCCTCTTCGCTGCCGCCGGCGCCGCCGGCCGGTGCCTGCAGGATCGATTTGTCGTAGTCGGGGTTGCCCTGTTTGGAGAGGAAGTCGACCACGCGCTGAACTTCCAGCTCGGAAACGAAGGCGCCGTGGACCCGTTCCAGGTAGCCGACCCCGGGCGGCAGGAAGAGCATGTCGCCCATGCCGAGCAGCGCTTCGGCGCCCATCGAATCGAGGATGGTGCGCGAATCGGTGCGCGAAAAAACCTTGAAGGAGATCCGGGTCGGGAAGTTGGCCTTGATCAGGCCGGTGATGACATCGACGCTGGGGCGCTGGGTCGCCAGGATCAGGTGGATGCCCGACGCTCTGGCTTTCTGCGCCAGCCGGGCGATCGATTCCTCCACCTCACGACCGGCAACCATCATCAGATCGGCCAGCTCGTCGACGATCACCACGATGTACGGCAGGTGGCCGTGCTCCAGCTCCTCCTTGGCCGCGGCGGAGGGCAGGACGCCGAAGTCGGGCTCGAACTCCTCGTCCGCGTCCGGATCCGGGGGCTCTGCGACGATCGGCGGGGCGTTTTTCTTGTCACTGAGCTCCTTGGCCAGCTTTTTGTTGTAGCCGTCGAGATGGCGGACGCCCTTGTCGGCCAGCAGCTGGTAGCGCCGCTCCATTTCCCGCACCGCCCAGGCCAGGGCCAGCGAGGCTTTTTTCGGGTCGGTGACCACCGGCAGCAGCAGGTGCGGAATCCCCTCGTAGATCGACAGTTCGATCATCTTGGGGTCGATCATGATCAGCCGCACGTCGTCGGGGGTGGCCCGGTAGAGCAGCGACAGGATCATGGTGTTGATGGAGACCGATTTGCCGCTGCCGGTGGAACCGGCGACCAGCAGGTGCGGCATCTTGGCCAGGTCGGAGACGACGGTCTGGCCGAAGATGTCCTTGCCGAGCGCCATCGGCAGTTTGGCGCCGGAGCGGCTGAACTGGTCCGATTCGATGATCTCCTTGAGGTAGACGGTTTCCCGATCCTTGTTGGGGATTTCGATGCCGACCACGCCGCGGCCGGGGATCGGCGCGACGATGCGGATCGAAACCGCCTGCAGGGCCATGGCCAGATCGTCGGAGAGGTTGGAGACCTTGTTGACCTTGACCCCGGCGGCCGGGGCGAATTCGTACATGGTCACCACCGGTCCCGGCTTGACCTCGACGACTTCCCCCTCCACGCCGAAATCGAGCAGTTTCTTTTCCAGCAGGCGCGCCGCCATGGTCAGGCTTTCGCGGTTGATCGGCTTGGCCGGCGCGCCGTCGTGATCGAGCAGTGCATGCGAGGGGCGGTGATAGGTGCCGCTCGGTTCCAGAAAGGCGAACGCTTCCTGATTCTGCTCGGGATGCTTTTCGGTTTTTTTGCCGCTCTTCTTTTTCGGCGGCGGCAGCGGTTTCGGTTCGGGCGCCAGGATGATCGGCATTCTGAGGTCGGGATCGCGCTGTTCGCGGACTTTTCTGGTGCGCGCCTGCCTCTGTTCGCGGCGCAACTCCATCCGGCGGCCAAGCCGTTCCAGCAGGCCGTCGAGGAAGAGCACCAGGGAAAAGCGGGTGGAAAGGATCAGCGCGACCAGGAAAAATACGCTCAGGACCACCGCCGCGCCGCTCAGGTTGAGGTAGTCGGAGAGCAGGCGGGCCAGAACCCGGCCGCCGGCGCCGCCCGCTTCACTGATCCTGCTGCCGAACAGGCGGATCTCCTCCAGTTGCAGGGCCAGCAGGCCGGCGAGTGACATCTGCAGCACCAGAAATGCGCCGAGACGCTGCGGGCGGAAATGCACATCGCGGAATTTGAGACGGCGCCAGGCCAGGTTCAGGAAGCCGATGGGGAACAGCAGGGCGGTGATGCCGTAGATCTGGTAGAGGAGATCGGCCAGGTGCGCGCCGAGAATCCCCCCGAAGTTGTTGACGGTGCGCGGGTGCAGATTGTTGTTGAAGGAGGGATCGTCGTTGCTGAAGGTGCTGAGGCAGAGCAGCAGCAGGATGCCGCTCGCCAGCCAGAGCAGGCCGAAGATCTCCTTGCGCATCCGATGTTCGGTCGGTATCTGTGGTGCGTTTTCGCTCATGGCGCAAATCTCGCAACGGCTCAGGTTAGCAGACTGTACAGGATGACGGCACTGCCGGCCAGCAGGCAGTAAACGGCAAATCCCCGCAGGCGACGGTTGCGAACCACCGCCAGCAAAAAACGGATCGCCAGCAGTCCGGTGACGAAGGCGACCAGGCTGCCGATGGCGTACGCCGGAAGCTCGGCGGCATTGACCTGCCGCAGGTCGCGCAGGGAGAGCAGGGTCGCGCCGCCGACCGCCGGCAGGGCCAGCAGAAAGGAAAAACGGGCCGCCGTCACACCGTCGATGCCGCGCAGCAGCAGGCAGGCGATGGTCGACCCCGAGCGGGAGATGCCGGGGAGGATTGCCGCGCCCTGGGCGATTCCGACCAGCAGGGCATCGACCCGGTTCATCTGCGCCCCGTCGCGACCGTCGCGCCGGACCCGACCGGCCAGAAACAGCAGCCCGGCGGTCACCAGCAGCATGGCGCCGATCACCGGCAGGTTTTCGAACAGGCCTTCGAAAAAGTTCCTGCCGGTCAGGCCGATGATGGCGGTCGGGATCGAGCCGAGAATCAGCAGCCGGAGAATATGGCGATCGGTTGCCGCTGTTTCGTCCGTGCGGAAATAGGCGCTGCCGAGTTGTCCCACTTCCCGGCGGAAATAGAGCAGGACGGCGGCCATGGTTCCGGCGTGGAGCAGCACATCGAAGAGCAGTCCGGGCTGATTGAAGCCGGGCAGAAAGTGTTGGGTGATCGCCAGGTGGCCGGACGAGGAAACCGGCAGGAATTCGGTCAGCCCCTGGATCAGTCCCAGCAGCGCGGCTTGAAAAACGGTCATGAATTAAAAATCCCTGGTTCGAGGTTTGAGGTTCGTAGGTTCGATGTTCGATGTTCGATGTTCGATGTTCGATGTTCGATGTTCGATGTTCGATGTTCGATGTTCGTGGTTCGAGGTTCGAGGTTCGAGGTTCGAGGTTCGAGGTTCAACTTCGCACGTCGAACCTATGCACGTCGCACTGCTGTTAAAGTTCCAGAATAACCGGCAGAATCAGCGGTCTGCGGGCGATGTTGCGGTTGAAGAGCCGGCGCAGCGCCTTGCGGCACTCGACGCGCAGTTCCTCCCAGTCGGTCATGGCGCTGAGGCTGTGCTCCTCGATCAGGTCGCGGATGGTCTGCCGCGCCTCTTCGAGCAGCGCTTCGCTCTCCAGTTCCTCTTCGGGGACGAAACCGCGGCTGAAGATCTCCGGGCCGTGGACGATCGCGCCGGTGGACTGGTTGACGGCCAGCATCAGGATCACCAGGCCGTGGTTGGCCAGGTGGCGGCGATCGCGCAGTTCCATGGCGCCGACGTCGCCGATCCCCTTGCCGTCGACAAAGACCCGCCCGGTTTCCACCCGCTCCCCGCGCTGCAGGCCGCCTTGCGTGATCAGCAGGGTTTGGCCGTTTTCCAGGATCATGGTGTCTTCCGGCGCCATGCCCAGCTCGCGGGCCAGTTGGGCGTGTTTGACCAGGTGGCGGTATTCGCCGTGAATCGGGACAAAATAGCGCGGCCGGACCAGGTTGTGAACCAGCTTCAGCTCTTCCCGGCTGGCGTGGCCCGAGACATGGATTTCACTGGTTTTTTCGTAGACGACCTCGGCGCCGCGGCGGTACAGGTTGTTGATCAGGTCGGAGATCGCCTTCTCGTTGCCGGGGATGAACTTGGAGGAGAGGACCACGGTGTCGCCGGCTTCCAGCTCAATCTGTTTATGGTCGCCCAGGGCGATCCGCATCAGGGCGCTGAGCGGTTCGCCCTGGCTGCCGGTGGTGAGAATCAGGATCTCTTCGGGCGGCAGGCTGCGCATCTGCCGCAGGGTGATCAGCTGGTCGTCGGCGATCATCAGGTAGCCGAGCTGGCGCGCGATGTCGATGTTGGAGACCATGCTGCGGCCGTTGACCAGGATTTTTCGGTTGTCGGCGGCGGCGGCATCGGCGACCTGCTGAATGCGATGAATGTTCGAGGAGAAGGTGGCGACCACGACCCGTTTCGGGCACTGCGGGATCAGTTCCTGAAGGACCTTGCCGACGGTCCGTTCCGACAGGGTGTAGCCTTCGTTCTCGACATTGGTCGAGTCGGCCAGGAGCAGCAGAACCCCTTCTTCCCCGTATTGGGCGAGTCGCGCCAGGTCGGTTTTCTGGCCGTCCACCGGCGTCTGGTCGATTTTGAAATCGCCGGTGTGGATGACCAGACCGGCCGGGGTACGGATGGCCAGACCGATGCCGTCGACGATCGAATGGGCGA
>DASWJX010000347.1:0-3824 GCA_036396915.1 Geopsychrobacteraceae bacterium
ATACCCTGCTGCTGGTGGAACACGACATGGAGCTGGTGATGGGGATCGCCGATCAGGTCGTGGTGCTGGACAGCGGACGCTGCATCGCCGCTGGCAGCCCCGACGAGATCCGCCGCAACCCGCTGGTGCTGGAAGCCTATCTGGGACGGATGGCCGCCACGGCCTGACATCGCCTGCCGGGACGAGTCCCGGCGGTCTCATAAAGTTCAACAGAACAAGGTCGCGGGGATGCGCCCCCGCACGTCACCCTACTCTTTTGTCACGCCACAAAAGAGTAGGCAGAAAAAGGCGCCCGACCTCCTTGCCCGCTGAAGCGGGTTCCCGAAACCGGACAACGGCTTGTGCGGGTCGGCAAAAACTCGGTTTACGCCTCAAACATTTGCCGCCCTGTTCGCAACGCCGTCATCCGATTTCGGCTGCGTCACACGGGATTGGACAAGCAATAAATCTCCCATCTGCCTTCAGCTGTGTTATCCCAGCAGAGACAAATGGGATAAGGAATACCCAACAAAACCTTGGATGGAGCAGCCATGCTCGAAATCGACAACCTCACCGCCCATTACGGCGCCGCCCAGGCCCTGTTCGGCCTCGACCTGCGGGTCGCTGCCGGCCAGACCGTGGCGCTGGTCGGAGCCAACGGCGCCGGCAAGAGCACCCTGCTCAAGTGCGTGATGGGTCTGCTGAAACCCTCCGGCGGCGCAATCCGCTTTGTCGGCCGGGAGACCACCGGCCGGCCGCCCGCCTACCTGGTCCGCCAGGGCGTAGCGCTGTCGCCGGAAGGGCGGGAAGTGTTCGGCCAGCTTTCGGTGCTGGAAAACCTGCAGCTCGGGGCCGTGCCGCTGAAGCTGGCCAGGGGGGAACAGTCGGCGCGCCTCGAAGAGGTGTTCAGCCGCTTTCCCAAGCTGCGGGAACGCCGCCCGCAGTTGGCCGGAACCCTTTCCGGCGGCGAACAGCAGATGCTCGCCATGGGCCGGGCGCTGATGGCCAAGCCGCGCCTGCTGCTGCTCGATGAGCCGAGCCTCGGCCTGGCGCCGCTGATCACCGACGAAATCTTCGCCATCATCCACCAGCTGGCCCGCGCCGGCACCTCGATCCTGCTGGTCGAGCAGAACGCCGCGCGCGCCCTGTCCGCTTCGGACAACGCCTACCTGCTGGCCAACGGCCGCATCGTCGAGCAGGGCGCCAGCTTTGAGCTGCTCAACGACCCGGCGCTGCGCTGCGCCTTTCTCGGCGCCGCCAGCGGCGACAACCCGGACGCCAGCCGGCTCGGCGCATCCGGTCTGACCAACATCCGCCTGGAGAAACCCGCTATGCAGCAGCTGAACTTCATGCCCGCCTTCGCCTCCGCCGAGGAGCTGAAAACCCATCAGCTCGCCGGTCTGCAGTGGACCCTCAAGCATGCCTACCAAGGATCGAGTTTCTATCGCGAACATCTCGACCGCAACGGCATCACGCCGGAGCAGGTGACGGCGCTGGAGGACCTGCCCAAACTCCCCTTCACCGGTGCCGACGATCTGCGCACCGGCTACCCGTTTCCGCTGCGCGCCGTGCCGTTCGAGCAGGTGGCGCGCATCCATGCCAGCTCCGGCACCACCGGCAAGCGCAAGGTGCTCAGCTACACGCAGAAGGACCTCGACGACTGGACGCACTTTTTCGCCCGCTGCTACCAGATGGCCGGGGTCACCCCGCTGGACCGGGTGCAGATCGCCGTCGGTTACGGCGTCTGGACCGCCGGCATGGGCTTTCAGCTCGGCTGCGAAAAGCTCGGCGCCATGGCGGTTCCGGTCGGGCCCGGCAACATCGACATGCAGATCCAGTTCCTGCTCGATTTCCAGTCGACGGTGTTCTGCTGTACCGCCTCGATGGCCCTGCTGATGGCCGAGGAGATCCACCGCCGCGGCGTGGCCGACCGGATCGCCGTCAACAAGATCATCTACGGCTCGGAACGCTCCTCGGTGTCGATGCGCCGCAAGATCTCCGAACTGTTCGGCGGCGCCGAGCTGTTCGACATCACCGGCCTGACCGAACTCTACGGCCCCGGCACCGGCATCGAGTGCCCCGAACATGACTGTATTCACTACTGGGGCGACTACTACATCCTCGAAATCATCGACCCGGAAACCCTGCGGCCGGTGGCCGACGGCGAGTGGGGGGAGATGGTGGTCACCAGCCTGTGCAAGGAGGGCGCGCCGCTGATCCGCTACCGGACCCGCGACATCACCCGCATCATTCCCGGTCCCTGTCCGTGCGGTTCGATCCTGCCGCGCCATTCGCGGATCAAGGGCCGCTCCGACGACACCCTCAAGTTCCGCGGTGTCAATATCTACCCGAGCAGCATCGACACCATCCTCTCGGCGGTGCCGGGCCTGGGCTCCGAATACCAGATCCACCTGACCCGCGATACGGCCGGCCGCGATCACATGCGCCTGGTGGTGGAACGCGCCGAAGGGGTCGCCGCCTCCCGCACCCCGGAGCTGGTCCACGAGGCGACCCACCAGATCAAGAAACAGCTGCTGGTCTCGGTGGAACCGGAACTGGTCGCCTACGGCAGTCTGCCCCGCTCGGAACGGAAGAGTCGGCGGGTCTTCGACACCCGTCTCGAGGGCGAAATCGTTTAGCGGGCGGGCGGCGGCTCGCAACCGGCCAGAAAACGTTTTGCACGCGGAGATTTTTCTCGTACTATCGGACCGTTCCCGATTTTTTTCGAACCGGCGCTGCCACGGCCGGTTGTTACCCCATTTCATTGCGAGGAGAGAGTTCATGCGGAGGATTTGCGGATTTCTGACCGGCCTGCTGCTGCTGGCGTCGCCGGCACTGGCGGCCGACACCATCAAGCTCGGCGCCTTCTTCGACCTGTCCGGCCGGGCCGCCTTCATCGGCACGCCGACCAAACTGGTGGCCGAAATGGCGGTCGCCAAAATCAACGCCGAAGGCGGCATCAACGGCAAGCTGCTCGAACTGGAAGTCGGCGATACCGAGGCCAATCCGGCGAAAACCGTCTCCATCGCCAAGAAGTTCATCTACAAGGACCAGGTCAAGGCGATTATCGGCCCGACCCTGACCGATACCGGCATGGCCGTCAAGAAGGTCGCCCACCAGGGGAAAACCCCGATCTTCATGACCGTCGGCGGCGATCCGGTGATCATGGGCGGCGAGAAGTTCGGCCCCTTTGACTGGGTCTTCAAATCGCCGCAGCGCTCCAGCATTGCCGTGGAACGGCTGTTCATCTACCTGAAGGAGCAGGGGCTGACCAGGATCGCCCTGCTGAGCGCCGCCGACGGCTTCGGCAAGGACGGCGCCCGCTGGATGAAGAAACTGGCGCCCGCCTACGGCATCGAGATTGTCATCGAGGAATCGTTCGGCAACCGCGACACCGACATGACCGCCCAGCTGACCAAGGCCAAAAACGCCAAGCCGCAGGCGCTGGTGGCCTGGACCATCGGCCCCGCCGGCTCGATCGTCGCCAAGAACAAGGCCCAGCTCGGCATCGATCTGCCGCTCTTCCAGTGCCACGGCCTGCCCGACCCCAAATACATCGAACTGGCCGGCGCGGCCAGCGAAGGGGACCGGATGCCCGCCACCAAGCTGATGGTCGCCGAGCAATTGCCCGATTCTGATCCGCAGAAGCCGGTGATCCAGGAGTTCATCAAACTCTACCGGGAGAAGGGCTACGACAAGCAGTTCCCGATCAACACCCACTCCGGCTACGCCTGGGATGCGATCACCATCGTCGCCAACGCGATGAAGAAGGTCGGCACCGATGCCGAAGCCCTGCGCCGGGAGATCGAGAACACCAAAAACTATGTCGGCGTCTCCGGCACCTA
>DASWJX010000348.1:0-17514 GCA_036396915.1 Geopsychrobacteraceae bacterium
ATTCGGCGCGCAGGTAGGGGGCCGGTTTCTGGCCCAGCGCTTTCCAGGTGCCGGCGAGGCCCAGCACCAGGGTCAGCAGCACTCCCGCCAGGAGGGTCGCCAGGACGACGCCCGGCTTGAGGGTGAAGGTGGTCTCCATCAGGCCTTCGAGAATGGCGAAGGCCGCCAGGCTGCCGACCAGGGCGCTGACGGCGCCGGCGGTCAGGCCGAGCAGGGCGAATTCGGCGGCGAAGGAGGTGAGGATGTTGCCGCGCGTCGCGCCGCAGACCTTGAAGATGATCGCGTCGTGGATGCGCCGGTGCTGGTCGGCGGAAACCGCTCCGGCCAGCACCAGGAAGCCGGTCAGCAGGGTGACGGCGGCCATGCTTTTGAAGGCCAGGCCGATGCGCGCCAGGGTGCGGGAAACGTTGGCCAGGACTTCCCGGGTGCTGATCGCCGAAATGTTGGGGAAGTTGCCGGTGACGGTTTTGAAGACGGTCTCTTCCGCCTCGCGGCTGACGTGCACCGCCGCGATGTGGGACTGCGGCGCGGCCTCCAGCGTCCCCGGTGCGAAGAGGATGGCGAAGTTCAGGTCGAGCGTCGACCAGTCGACCTGGCGCAGGCTGGCGACTTCGGCGGTGATCTCCCGGCCGAGGACATTGACGGTCAGACTGTCGCCGGGAACGATGCCGAAGCCCTTGCCGAGATCGGCGCTCAGCGAGATGAGCGGCGCTCCCCGATAGTCCTCGGGCCACCATTGTCCCGCGCTGATTTCCGTCCCTGCCGGGGGTCTGGCCGCATAGCTCAGAAAGCGGTCGCCGCGCACCGCCCAGCGCACCTCGGGATCGATCGCGGCCTGCTCCACGGCGATCCCCTTGATGGCGGTGATCCTGCCGCGCAGGGTCGGATAGCGTTCGATCTGCCGGACTCCGGCGATCGGCTGCAAACTGCTTTCAAAGCCGGCGACCTGGTCGGGCTGGATATCGAGAAAGAAATAGGCCGGCGCGCCGGCGGGGATCGTTTCGTTGACCAGGTCGTTGAGGTTGGCCTGGACCTGGGTGATGATGACCAGTGCGGTCAGCCCCAGGCCGAGCGAGAACAGGGTGCCGGCGGCGGGTGAGCCGCGCCGATGGAGGTTGCCCAGCCCCAGGCGCAGCGACGGATTGGCGGGTCGCGGCAGGTGTCGCGCGAGGCGGATCATGCCGGCCGCGGCGAGGCGGAAAATGACCAGACAGAGGACGGCGCCGGCGATGAACCAGAGCGCCAGCCGCCGGTCGCTGCTGGTGAGGACGGCGAGCAGGGCCAGCCCGAGCGCGGCGAGCAGGATGGCGACCCATATCCTGCCGCCGGGTCCCTGCTCCTCGGTGTCGAGGTAGCCGCGAAACAGCACCGACGGCGACACCCGCAGCGCCGTGCCGAGCGGCTTGAGCGAAAAGGCCAGGGCGATCAGCAGCCCGAACAGGGCGGCGGTGACCAGCGGCGCCGGATAGAGGCCGGGCTGCAACGGGATCGGCAGCCGCGCGCCGAACAGTCGCGCAATCAGGTAGGGCAGGCCGGCGCCGCAGAGCAGTCCGGCGCTGGAACCGGCGGCACCGAGCAGCAGCACCTGAAGCAGGTAGGTGGTGAAGATGGTCCGGCCGGAGGCGCCGAGGCTTTTCATGGTGGCGATGTGGACAAGCTTGCCGGTCAGATAGCCGCGGACCGCCCCCGAGACGCCGAGCCCTCCGACCAGCAGGGCACAGAGCCCCACCAGGGTCAGGTTGAGGTTCATGCGGTCGAGGAAAAATTTCACCCGCGGCGCGGCCTGACGCCAGGTGCGCAGCCGCCAGCCGGCATCCGGATAGAGCGTCTGCAGTTCGCTTTTGAGCCGGTCGACGCTCTCCCGGTCCGGCAGTTTGAGCCGGTAGGCATAGCTGACCAGGCTCCCCGGCTGCACCAGCCCGGTGGCTTCCAGCGCCGGCTGGCTGATCATGATGCGCGGACCGAGGGTGAAGGCGCGCACGCTGCGGTCCGGCTCGGCGGTCAGGATGCCGCGGATGGTGAAAACCGATTCGCCGATCCGGACCTGCTCGCCGACCCGCGTGTCGAGACGGGCCAGAAAGGTTTCTTCGACCAGCGCGCCGAAGCCGTCGGCGGCGGAGCCGAACGCCTCCGGGAGCGATTGCGGCGGACTGATGCCGAGCGCGCCGTAGAGGGGGTAGGCGGCATCCACCGCCTTTAGTTCCACCAGCGCCCGTTGCTCGCCGGACAGCGAGCGGGCCATGGTCCGCAGGCTGTGCACCGCCGACAGTTGCCCCCGTTGCGCCAGAAACGTCTGCTGCTGCGCGGAGAGTTGGCGATGGGTGAGCCGCAGTTCCAGGTCGCCGCCCAGCAGTGCTCCGGCATCGGCCAGCAGGCCGGTGCGGGCCGCCGCGCTGAAGGAGCCGATGGCGCTGACGGCAAACACCCCGAGGAACAGGCAGGCGAGGAAGACCCCGAAGCCGCGCGGGCCGCCGCGCATTTCGCGGCGGACCAGCCGCCGGGCCAGGGCGAATGCGGAGAGGGTCTTCACGCCGCTGCCCCGTCCGCCGCGCTCAGGCAGCCGTCGATCATCTTGATCCGGCGCTGACAGCGCCCGGCCAGTCTCTCGTCATGGGTCACCAGCACCAGCGTCGTGCCGTGCTCCTGCTGCAGGTCGAACAGCAGTTCCATGACCCGCTGACCGGTTTCCAGGTCCAGATTGCCGGTCGGTTCGTCGGCCAGAATCAGCGACGGATTGGCGACAAAGGCCCGCGCCAGGGCGACGCGCTGCTGTTCGCCGCCGGAAAGTTCGCCGGGGAAGTGGCGCAGGCGCGCACCCAGCCCGGTCGCTTCGAGAGCCGTCGCCGCCCGCGCCGCGGCGTCGCCGATTCCGGCGAATTCCAGCGGCAGGGCGACATTCTCCAGGGCGGTCATGGTCGACACCAGATGGAAGGACTGAAAGACGATGCCGATATGGCGGCGGCGAAAGCGCGCCAGCTGGGTTTCGTTGAGGCGGGTCAGGTCGTGGTCGGCGACCCGGATTTCGCCGCTGGTGGGGCGTTCCAGACCGGAGAGCGCCATCAGCAGGGTGGTCTTGCCGGCCCCCGAGGGGCCGGCGATGCTGACCGTCTGCCCCGCTTCGATATGCAGATCGATGCCGCGCAGGATATTGACCGGCCCGGCGCCACCGACTAGACTGAGATGGAGATTGTGAATCGAAACCATGGATTGCCTCATGAACTATTCCACCCTGATCGGTCTGACGCTGCTGATTTTGCTGGCTGCCGGCGGTCGGCCCCCCGCTGCCGCGAGCAGCAGCGGGCCGGACGCGGTGCGGATCCTGGTGCTGGGCGACAGTTTGGCCGCCGGCTACGGGATTGCCGCGGCAGAGGCCTTTCCCGAGCAGTTGCAGAAAGAGCTGCTCGCTGCCGGCTATCGGGTGAAGGTGGTCAACGCCGGGGTCTCCGGAGAGACCTCCGCCGGCGGTTTGTCGCGCCTGGAGTGGGCGCTGGCCGAGCAGCCGGATATCGTTATTCTCGAACTCGGCGGCAATGATGCCCTGCGAGGGCTGGCGCCGGAGCAGACCCGCGCCAATCTGGATCGCATGGTCGCGCGGCTGACCGGCGCCGGGGTCGATGTGCTGCTCGCCGGGATGCGGGCGCCGCGTAACCTCGGCTCGGATTATTATAGCAAATTCGACATCCTCTACCCCGAACTGGCCGAAAAGCACGGCATTGCTCTGTATCCCTTTTTTCTCGAAGGGGTGGCGGGAGAGCCGCGACTGAACCTGGGCGACGGCATCCACCCCAATAGCCGGGGGGTCAGGGTCATCGTTGAGAAGATCCTGCCGTATGTCGAGAAGCTGATCAGGGAACGCCGCTCGGCAGTCGGGAAAGAACTGTTTGGCGGCGGACGCCATAAGGCCCCTGGCGTTGCCGGGGTGCTCCGGATTTACGGCGACGGTCGGCAAGATATTTTCAAGGCAGGTCGGTCCGGCTGCAGCTGAGCCGGACCGACCGGGACCGGCTCAGCCGACCACCCAGATGTTGAGGGCGCGGGCCTTTTTAACCAGCTTGGCGGAAACGCTGCCGAACAGCAGATGGCGCAGGGCGGCATCGCGGCGGCCGACGACGATGGTGTCGCAGCACTGCTCCAGCGCCTCGTCATGAAGGTCCTGTGCCACTCCCAGGCGTTCAGGCAGGATTTTGCCGGTAACTGCCGCGGCGGGCAGGCCGGCCGCGACCAGCTGGTCGCTGAAATCCTTGAGCAGGCCCAGCGCGGTCGCCAGCTCCTGATGCTGGTCGACGTCGCCGTGCAGCTGAGGTTCTTCGCAGCGGCCGAGCAGCGCTTCCAGCTGCCGGCTGTCGCCGGGCAGGTTGGGGATGACCGCCACCAGCCGTACCCGGCACTCGCGCAGTTGCGGGGCCAGGTCCGCGGCATAAGCGACCACGCGACGCGACGCGGGCGAATCATCGATGGCCAAGAGCAGATGGGGCATAGGCACCTCCCGACGCAAACAGAAGCGATCCCTCCTGACGTTCCGGACGGGACCTGCACTGTTTAAAGAATAGACAAGATCGCCGGAAAAGCAAGAGGTTGCGGCGCTCCGGAGCCTGGCTGCGGAGCGCCGCGAACGGCGGTTGAACGCATCAAGGGCAAGAACGAATATGCGAAAATCGCAATAATTGAATGTGCGCCCAGCCGGTCCGGTTCCGAAGCCGGCCGGTTTTTTTGTTGCGGCGTTCGCGGCGAATCAGGTTATGATGCGTCGATATTTGTGCTGCTACCGCCGGGAGAGATGCCGATGAGTGTAAAGGTTCGCATGCCGAACAGGCATGAAGCGATGGAAGAGGGAACGCTGTTGACGTGGCGGGTTGCCGTGGGGGATCAGGTCCGCTGCGGAGAGGTGCTGGCTGAAGTGGCTGTCGATATGGAAACCGTTGCGATCGAAGCGCCTGCCGACGGGCAGGTTGTTTCCCTGGCCGTTGCGGAAGGAGCGGCGGTGGCGGCGGGGGAACTGCTTGCGGTCCTGACCGCCGCGGAACCGGCGGACGCTTCCGCCGGAGCCGGCGGCCATGCCTCGCCGGCGGCCCGCAAGCTGGCGCGCGATCTGAGCATCGATCTCGCCCGTATTCACGGCAGCGGTCCCGGCGGGCGCGTCGTCCTGGCGGATGTGGAGCGGGCGCGGCCGCGCCGGAATCCGATCGCTGCCGCAAGCGCGGCGGTCGGCGCACCGGAGACACCGTCGCCGCGCGGCGACGGCAAAGCGGTAAGGATCAGGCGTCTGATTGCGCGGAAAATGGAAGAGTCCTGGAATACGATTCCGCACTTCTACGTGACCATGACGGTCGATATGACCGACGTGATCCGTTTTCGCAAGGACCTCGGCTTTACCATCAACGATTTTATCCTGGCGGCGACCAGTCATGCCTTGCAGGAACAGCCCTGGGTCAACAGCCGCTGGAACGGCGAACGGGGCATCGAGCAGAAACAGATCGACCTGGCGATGGCGGTGGAGAGCGAGCGCGGCCTGTTTTACCCGGTGCTTCGCAACTGCGAGCAGTTCAACCTGCGGCAACTCAGCCGTCAGGCGGACGCATTGGCCGAGAAAGCGCATCAGGGGACGCTGGTCAGTGAGGAGATGGAGGGGGGCACCTTTACCGTCACCAATATGGGGATGCTCGGCGTCGAATCGTTCGGCGCGCTGGTCACCCCGCCGCAGGCGGCGGTCCTGGCGGTGGGGACCGTCAAGGGCGAAATCGTCGTCGACGATCAGGGGGAACCGGCGGTGGCGCCGATCATGCGTCTGACCCTCTCGGCGGATCACCGGATTCTCGATGGCGCCGACGCCGCGGGCTTTCTCGGGACGATTAAAAGTTATTTGGACGCACCGATTGTTCTGGTGGCGGACTGAAAAAAGTCGCGGCGCCAGGGGCCAGCGACAGGCGATAAAAAAAAAGCAGGGGAGGCGCCAGCGCCTCCCCTGCTTTTTTTGTTGCGTCCGGATCGTGCCCGGTCGGATCAGTAGCCTTTGAGGTGGTCGATATATTCCGGCAGGAACAGCGAGATCTGCGGGATATAGGTGATCAACACCAGAAACACCAGCAGGATCAGCAGCCAGGGCAGTGCCGCCCGCATGACCCAGGTTATGCTCTCGCCGGTGATCCCCGAGGTGACGAACAGATTGAGGCCGACCGGCGGCGTGATCATGCCGATTTCCATGTTGACGACCATGATGACGCCGAGGTGGATCGGATCGATGCCCAGTTGCACGGCGATGGGGAAGAGGATCGGCGCCATGATCAGCAGGATCGCCGAAGGCTCCATGAAGTTGCCGGCAATCAGCAGCAGGATATTGACGACGATCAGGAAGCCCCAGGCCGGCAGACCCCAGCCGACGATGATCTCGGCGATGTGGTGCGGGATGCGCTCGGTGGTCAGCACATGGGCGAACAGCATGGCGTTGCCGATGATGAACAGCAGCATGATGGAAACTTTGGACGAGTCCATCAGCACCTTGCGCGTGTCCGGGTGAACGGCCGAGCGCGGCAGCGCCAGCATGGTCTGACCCAGGTTGCGCAGCACGGCATTGGGCGCGGTTTCGCCGGCTTTTCTCCAGGGCACGGCTTTCAGCGGTCCCATGTCGCGGTAGACGAAAATCGCGATGATGAAGGCATAGACGGCGGAAACGGCGGCCGCTTCCGTGGGGCTGGCGATGCCGCCGTAGATGGAGCCGAGCACGATCACGATCAGCATCAGTCCCCAGCTCGCCGTAAAGCTGGAGCGGATCAGGGCCTTGAAGCCGACCCAGGGCTGCGCCGGCAGGCCCTTGATCCGGGCGACGATGTAGATGACGATCATCAGCATGGTGCCCATCAGCAGGCCCGGCAGGAAGCCGGCCATGAACAGGCGCGCGGCCGATTCCTCGGTGGCCGCCGCATAGACCAGCATGACAATCGAAGGCGGGATCAGGATGCCGAGGGTGCCGGCGTTGGTGATGACCCCGGCCGCCATCTGCTTGGGATAGCCGGCCTTGATCATGCCGGCGATCACGATGGAGCCGATCGCGGCAACCGTCGCCGGCGAAGAGCCGGAAACCGCGGCAAAGATCATGCAGGCCAGCACCGAGGCCATCGCCAGACCGCCGCGTATCCAGCCGACGCAGTTGATGGCAAAGTTAATGATCCGGGTGGCGACCCCGCCGGTCGACAGAAAGGTCGACGACAGGATGAAGAAGGGGATCGCCAGCAGTGTGTAATGCTCGGAGGTTGCTTCCAGCAGTTTCAGGGCAATCGAGGCCAGCGAATCGTCGGAAAAGACCAGGATTGTGGTGATGCTCGACAGTCCCAGCGCAAACGCAATCGGCATGCCGGTCAGCAGGCAGATCAGGAGAATGGTAAACAGTGCAACGGTGGTCATGCCGAATCACCTCCCCGGGCAGCGGCTTTGGTTTCTTCAGCCAGATGCAGGCTTTCCTTGGCTTCGTCGGCGAGTGTGAAACCCTCGGTCTTTCCGGTAAATACGCCCCAGAGGAGCATGAGCAACCGGATCGCCATCAGGATCATGCCGATCAGCAGAATACTGTGGGCGATCCATTTCGGTATCGGCATGTCCTCCAGCTCGATGCCGATTTTGTACATCATGGCGAGGTACACCCAGGCCCCCTTGGCAAACAGTCCGCAGTAGAACAGGCAGGCGGCAACGGCTGCGCCGCCCACGATCCTGCGGGCGAGAGGCGGCAGGATCTTCACCAGCGCGTCAACGCCGATATGCGAGCCGACTTTGATCCCGTAAGAGGCTCCGAACAGAACCATCCAGGCCGAGAGGTGAAGGGTCAGCTCCTGGGCCCACATCATCCCGGTTCCGAAGCCGAAGCGCAGCACCACCTCGACAAAAACCAGTAACGTCATGGTTGCCAGCAGGAGGGCGATGATCGCTTCCTCAATACTATTTATGATCCGGCTAAGCATATTCAAACCTCATGAAAATCACAGCTCAGGCAAAATCACGGGCTCCGTTTTTTGGAGCCCGTGGCCAGGAACATCCCGACTCGCTCAGTTCGATTCAACCGCCGCGGAGATGTACTCTTTGCCGATCTTGTTTTCGAACTTCTTCCAGACCGGCTTCATGGCGTCGACCCACAGCTGACGCTCGGCGTCGCTCAGCACGATAATCTCGGAGCGCTTGGAATCGACGATCTTCTGGCGATCGTCGATCGCTTTGCGGGCGGAGACCTCGTTGCCGAAGGCAATCGCTTCGTCGAGAGCGGTCTTGACCTCGCCGCGGATATCCTCGGGCAGGTCCATCCAGAACGCGGCCGAGGTGACCACCAGATAATCGAGAACGCCGTGATCGGATTCGGTGATGTACGGCTGGACTTCGAAAAACTTTTTGGAGTAGATATTCGACCAGGTGTTCTCCTGACCGTCGATCGCCTTGGTCTGCAGCAGGGTGAACACCTCGGAGAACGGTTTTTTCAGCGGCATGGCGCCCACCGCTTCGTACTGGGCGGCCAGCACATCGGAGGTCATGATGCGGAACTTTTTGTCCTTGGCGTCAGCCGGGACGCGCAACGGACTGTTGGAGGAGATCTGCTTCATGCCGTTGTGCAGGTAGCCGAGGCCGATCAGGCCTTTTTTCTGCATCGACATCAGCATTTTTTGCCCGACCGGACCCTGCTGAAATTTTTCGACGGCAGTCATGTTCTTGAACAGGAAAGGCAGGTCGAAAATCTGCAGGGATTGGGTGTACTTTTCGAATTTGGACAGGGCGGGGGCGGCCATCTGAACGTCGCCCAGCAGCATGACTTCAAGTACTTTGTTGTCGCCGAAGAGCTGGGAGTTCGGAAAAACCTCCACGACGACTTTTCCGGACAAACGCTCATCAACCAGTGCTTTGAACTTGTTGGCCATCTGACCTTTCGGGGTGTTCTCGGCAACAACGTGTGAAAACTTGATGACAATCGGTTTCGCCATCGCCATGGAAGCGGATGCTGCAAGAGCGACTGCGACCATCAGACTTACCAGTAGACGTTTGTTCCTTGACATGTGTCTCTCCTTCATTGGATGGGTTACGTACCGGTGCTGCCGACAGGGCAACACAAAAAGTGATGGCGTCGCAAAAAGTCCGCCCTGCGGCGTTATGGTGTTTTTTCAGGACCTCGACATAGCTGATCTATGCCTTCGCCCCTGAAAAACCACCAGGCCTGGCAGAACGAAATTTTTGCTTAGCCAGCCGCCGAGTTTTTGTGAAGGCAGCAAAGAGTGGTCGGGCGAGCTCATTCGCCCGGCCCGGGCTGCAAGAAGCGGCTGGGTAAAGAGCGCACTGCTGAGTATTAAGCGCCTGTTTTCCCGTATCTTTGTTGCTTTTCAGGTGTTGTGATTTTACCCACTTCAAATAGCTTTTGATTTCAGGAACAAAATTAAAGAGCAAAGTTGGTGCCAGCTTTAGAAAGCTGTTTTTTTTCTGTTGTTTCCTTCATTTATGTGGCTGTTCGAGGGTAATCGCCCGGAATGATGTGGGTATGTCAAAGAAATTCTGGCCGAATTCAGCCGTCGGTGGCCAATTTGCGCCACTGTCGGGCGGTGACATCTGTTTGTTCTAGAACCTGGTTTTCTGATATCTGTATTTATGTTTTTATTGAATCGGTCGATCCGGTGGACGATGTTTTGTTTTCAGGCGCTTTTGGGCGGGGCCATGCTGCGCGATGCCATTTGTGCGCATATGTTGCTTGACAAGCGAGGCCTCGGTGAAGAACGATGCCGTATTCTGCGAGTTCCGGAGGTGTCGTTTTGAAAATGCGCGGTGTTTACCCGGCGCCGGCCAAGATCAATCTCTGCCTGCATGTCCTCGGCAAGCGCCAGGACGGTTATCATTTTCTTGCGATGGCCATGCAGCGGGTCGATCTTTGTGACCGGATCGATATCGAGCTCGGCGAGGGGTCGGGGGTGGAGGTTGCCTGCGACGGTGTCGCGCTGGCGGCGGGGGAGGAGAATATCGCCGCGCGTGCGGCCCGAACGGTTCTGGCCGCGGCGGGAAGGGAGTGCTCCGTTCGGATCGCCATCGACAAGCGCATTCCGGTTGCTGCCGGGCTGGGCGGCGGTTCTTCCGACGCGGCGACCGTGCTTATGGCGCTGGATGACATGCTCGGTCTGGGGCTGGGGAGGCAGCGGCTGATGGATCTGGGGCTGCGCCTGGGAGCCGATGTGCCGTTCTTTGTCTTCGGTCGTCCGGCCTGGGCCACGGGGGTCGGCGAACAGCTGGTTTCGCTGCCGCCGCTGCCGCCTTTGGCCTACCTGCTGGTACACCCCGGGTTTGCCGTTTCCACGGCCTGGGTTTACCAAAGTTTACGGTTGACAATTTCCGACGAACTGGCTAGTCTTCCAAGGTTTTCGGCCGGGAGTTTTGCCGAGCTGCTCGGGCAGTTGCACAACGACCTGGAACAGGTGACGGTTGCTGCCTATCCGCTGATCGATCAGGTCAAGCAGAGGCTTCTGGAGAACGGCGCCCGGGGGGCCCTGATGTCCGGTAGCGGCGCCGCGGTTTTCGGGGTCTTTGACGATTTCGAGCGCGCCCGCAGGGCGGGCGAACGCTTGACCGGACAGTTCGGCTGGCGCACCGATCCGGTTCGGCCGCTGCCCTGAACGGGGTTGCGGCCCAGATTTTCGGGTTGACAGCCGGTGCTGATGCAGGTAAAAACTGCGCTGCTTTGAAGCGTATTCTTCAGTTAAGTCATAAATCTTAAGTAGAGTTATTGGGGCGTCGCCAAGCGGTAAGGCACCGGATTTTGATTCCGGCATTCCCAGGTTCGATCCCTGGCGCCCCAGCCATTTTACTGTCGGGCAGCCCGCTGTCGGGACTGCTTGCTGGTAGGGTTGGGCGATGGCCGGGCTGCCGTGGCGTGGCCATTTTTGCGTTTCCTGTATCCAGAAAAGGCGGAGTTCTGTGCGCGAGATCAAGATTTTTACCGGTAATTCGAATGAGCCTCTGGCCACGGAAATCTGCGGGCACCTCGGGGTTGAACTGGGCGATGCCAAGGTCCACACCTTTTCCGACGGCGAGGTGATGGTGGAGATCGGCGAGAATGTGCGCGGTCGCGACGTCTACGTCATCCAGTCCACCTGTGCGCCGGCCAACAACAACCTGATGGAACTGCTGGTCATGGTCGATGCCCTGAAGCGCGCTTCGGCGGCCCGCATCAACGCCGTCGTACCCTATTTCGGATATGCGCGGCAGGACCGCAAGGTCACGCCACGCGCGCCGATTTCGGCGAAGCTGGTTGCCGACCTGATGTCGGCGGCCGGTATCGACCGTTTGCTGACCATGGATCTCCACGCCGGACAGATTCAGGGCTTTTTCGATATCCCGGTCGATCATCTGTATGCGGCACCGGTCATGCTGGACGAGATCCGCAGTCGCTACCCTGCGGGGTTGATGGTGGTTTCGCCCGATGCAGGCGGGACGGAGCGGGCCCGGGCTTTTGCCAAGCGCCTTGACGCCGGACTGGCCATTATCGACAAGCGGCGCAACGGACCGAACGTTTCCGAAGTCATGCATATTATCGGTGAAGTCAGCGGCAAGGTCTGTGTGATCGTTGATGATATGATCGATACCGCGGGGACTCTCTGCACCGCGGCCAAGGCGCTGGCTGCCGAAGGCGCCACCGAGGTTTATGCCTGTGCAACGCACGGGGTCCTGTCCGGTCCTGCGCTGGAGCGCATCAGCGACAGTGTGCTGAAAGAGGTCATGGTGACCAACACGATACCGACCGAGCGCAACGTTGGCGCCTGTAACAAGCTGCGGAGCCTTTCGGTCGGCGTTCTGCTGGCCGAGGCGATCCACAGGATCCATAAAGACGAATCGGTGAGTTCGCTGTTCGTCTAGCGTGCCTTGCCGTTGAAGATGGTTTAAAGCAAGATTCCCCGAATTGGATGGAGGATAGATAAATGGCACAAGCTGAATTGAATGTTACCCTGCGTGAAGCGACCGGCAAGGGCGTCGCCCGCAAGTTGCGCGCGAACAATCTGGTCCCGGCGGTGGTGTATGGCACGGGGATGCCCCCCTGCGCGATTTCCTTCGAACCGCGGGCTCTGGAAACGGTACTGCGTGGCGAATCCGGCTGGAACACCCTGATTACCCTCAAGGGTGCCGCCGCTGTCGAGGGCAAGGTTGTGGTCCTGAAGGACCTGGACCTGCACCCGCTGCGGCGCACCATGATCTGCGCCGATTTTCACGCCATCGATCTGAGCAAAAAGGTTCATTTCATGGTGCCGGTGGTCCCGGTCGGTCAGTCCGCGGGCGAAAAAATGGGCGGCAGCCTGCAGGTTATCCGCCATGAACTGGAAGTTGTCTGCCTGCCGACCGCCATTCCTCAAGCCATTGAAATCGATGTGGCGGCGCTGAATATCGGTGATGTTGTTCACATCGAGGAGTTGACCGCTCCGGCAGGTGCGGAGTTCCAGTACGATGTCAACTTCACCGTGCTGACCGTTACCGGCCACAAGGAAGAGGAGGAGGGAGAAGAGGGTGAAGAGGCTGAAGGCCAGGCCGCGGCCGAGTAAGGCAGGTTTCTCTTGAAGTTACTGGTCGGGCTGGGAAACCCCGGCGCCAAGTATGTCGGGACGCGCCATAACATAGGTTTTATGGTTGCCGAACGGTTTGCCGAGCGGCACCGGATCAGCTTGAAGAAAAAAGGCTACCAGGGGATTTACGGGGTGGGTCGTGCGGTCGGAGCAGAGACGACGGTGCTCCTTCCCCAGACCTTTATGAATCTCAGTGGCGCCAGCGTCAATGCAGCATTTTTGTCCCTCGGAGTTACTCCGGGGGATTTGATTGTGGCCTATGATGATCTCGACCTGCCCTTCGGTTCCCTACGGATAAAGGTTGATGGCGGTCATGGCGGTCACAACGGAATACGCGATATTTGCAGTGTTCTGGGACGCAAGGATTTTATTCGTCTCAGGGTCGGGATAGGGCGACCTGATCACGGCAATACCACCGGGCATGTTCTCGGACGATTTTCTGCTGAAGAAGGCAGGGATCTGTCCGGGGTTATTGAAGCAGCGGCCGACGCCGTTGAGGCAATCATCGCCGAAGGGGTAGCGCCTGCCATGAACAGGTTTAACAAAAATCTGCTGGATTCTTTTTAACAATCGAGGAAGAGAGGCAAGGAACAGATGGAAATTCAGATGTATGCTCCCATCCTGGGGGCGATCGGGTTTGCGATCGCTGTCGTGATGTACAACCTGGTCAAGGCTCAGCCTGTCGGCAATGAACGAATGAGGGAGATTTCCGAGGATATCTATGCGGGCGCCATGGCTTTTTTAAGCCGCGAGTACCGGGTATTGGCTGTCTTCATCGTTTTGGTTTTCGGCCTGATCGCCATGGGCATGAATTTCCAGACCGCGTTCGCCTTTCTCGGCGGCGCGCTCTGTTCGATGATCTGCGGATTTATCGGCATGAAGGCCGCGACCCGCGCCAACGTCCGGACCACCGAGGCCGCGCGTGCTTCCGGTCAGGCCAAGGCGCTGGAAGTGTCCTTCAACGGCGGCGCCGTCATGGGGCTGGCCGTTGCGTCTCTCGGTCTGGTCGGGGTCGGCGTTGCCTTCATCTTCTTCGGCGGTGATCCGGAAACCTCCAGGTACATCAACGGTTTCGCCATGGGTGCTTCATCCATCGCCCTGTTTGCCCGGGTCGGCGGCGGCATCTACACCAAGGCGGCCGACGTCGGCGCCGACCTGGTCGGCAAGGTCGAGGCCGGTATCCCCGAGGATGATCCGCGCAACCCGGGGGTTATCGCTGACAACGTCGGTGACTGTGTCGGCGATACGGCCGGTATGGGCGCCGACATCTTCGAATCCTATGTCGGTTCGGTCATCGCCACCATCGCCATCGCCGCTGCCGCCGGCCCCGAGCTGCTGAATACCCTCTCCGGCGGTGCCACCGATATCCGCGCCGCCGCCATGCTGCTGCCGCTGGTGCTGATCATGGTCGGTCTGGTTTTCTCGATCATCGGCATCGCCTCGATGAAGGTTCTCAAATCGCTGGATCCGGCCAAGGCGCTGCACTACACGACCTTCGTCGCTGCCGGCGGCTTCCTGGTCGCCGCCTTCTTCGTCATCCAGATGCTCGGCGTCTCCACCGGGGTTTTCTGGGCGATCCTGGCCGGCACCCTGGCCGGTATCGCGATCGGTCAGATCACCGAATACTACACCGCCGCTTCTCCGGTGACCCGCATCGCCGAGGCGAGCAAGACCGGGCCTGCAACCAACATCATCACCGGTCTCGCCGTCGGCCTTGAGTCCACCGCTCTGCCGATTCTGATCATCTGCATCGGCATCTTTGTCGCCAACTCCTTTGCCGGTCTTTACGGTATCGGTATCGCCGCGGTCGGCATGCTGGCAACGGTCGGCGTCACCATGACCGTCGATGCCTACGGTCCGATTGCCGACAACGCCGGCGGCATCTCCGAGATGGCCGGTCTGGGCAAGGATGTTCGTGCCATCACCGACGGCCTCGACGCTATCGGCAACACCACCGCCGCCATCGGCAAGGGCTTTGCGATCGGTTCCGCTGCCCTCACCGCTCTGGCCCTGTTTTCCGCCTACGCGACGACGGTCGGCCTCAAGACGATCAACCTGATCGAGCCGAAGGTTGTCATCGGCCTGCTGATCGGCGGTGCGCTGCCGTTCTTCATCGGTGCCCTGACCATGACCAGCGTCGGTCGCGCTGCCGGCAAGATGGTCGAGGAGATCCGTCGCCAATTCCGCGAGATCCCCGGTCTGCTGGAAGGGAAGCCGGGCGTCAAGCCCGAGTCCGGAAAATGTGTCGATATCTCGGCCCGTGCCGCTCTGAAAGAGATGGTTCTGCCCGGCATGGTCGCGGTGATCGCTCCGGTTCTGATCGGTTTTGTGCTCGGCGCCGAGGCGCTCGGCGGCATGCTCGCCGGCGCCACCCTGGCCGGTGTGCTGCTGGCGCTGATGATGTCCAACGGCGGCGGCGCCTGGGACAACGCCAAGAAATACATCGAGCAGGGCAAGGTCGCCGGTGAAGAAAAGGGCGGCGCCGCCCATTCAGCCGCGGTGATCGGCGATACCGTCGGCGACCCCTTCAAGGACACCTCCGGTCCGGCCATGAACATCCTCATCAAGCTGATGAGCGTGGTCTCCCTGGTCATTGCACCACTGCTCGTTATATAATTTTCGCACCAGTTCGCTGTAACATTCGATAGCCGGGGCCGTTTGCCCCGGCTATCGTCATTTCTGAGAGATGTCAAGACATGGGTTTTAAATGTGGCATTGTCGGACTGCCGAACGTCGGCAAGTCGACTATCTTCAACGCGATTACCTCTGCCGGTGCTGAATCGGCCAACTATCCGTTTTGCACCATCGAGCCGAATGTCGGCGTGGTTGCCGTGCCGGATCCGCGCATCGCCGCCCTGGCCGAGATTGTGGTGCCGGAACGGGTTCTGCCGACCAGCATGGAATTTGTCGATATCGCCGGCCTGGTCAAGGGCGCAAGCACCGGAGAGGGGCTGGGCAACCAGTTTCTCGGACATATCCGTCAGGTCGACGCCATTGCCCATGTGGTGCGCTGCTTTGAAGACGATAATGTGGTCCACGTCGACGGTTCGGTCGATCCGCTGCGCGATATCGAGGTGATCCAGACCGAACTGAACCTGGCGGATCTCGACACGGTTGAGAAAAGGATTCTCCGTTCCAGCAAGCAGGCCAGGAGTGGCGACCGGCAGATGCAGGCCGAGATCGCCGTGCTGGAGAAGATCCGTCTGGTCCTGAACGAGGGGCTGCCGGCCCGTTCGGTCGCGCTCGATGACGCCCAGAAAGCGATCTTGCGCGGCCTGCATCTGATTACCGCCAAGCCGGTCCTCTATGTGGCCAATGTGACCGAGGATGACCTGGCCGGAGAGCACCCTTTCGTGCAGAAAGTCGCCGCGCATGCCGCTGCCGAGGGGTCCGAAGCGGTGACCATCTGCGGTAAGATCGAAGCCGAAATTGCCGAGCTCGAGCTTGACGAAAAGAGCGAATTTCTCGCCGAACTCGGGCTCGACGAAGCCGGCCTCGACCGCATGATTCATGCCGGTTATCGGCTCCTCGGCCTGATCACCTACTTTACCGCAGGAGTCAAGGAGGTTCGGGCCTGGACGGTGCGTGACGGCGCCAAGGCGCCGGAAGCCGCCGGGGTGATCCACACCGATTTCGAAAAGGGTTTCATCCGCGCCGAAGTGATCGCCTACCAGGATTTTATCGACTGCCGGGGCGAGGCGGGGGCCAGGGAGAAGGGGCTGATGCGCCTGGAGGGTAAGGAATACCGGGTCATGGACGGCGACGTGATGCATTTCCGTTTCAACGTGTAGCCGCCGCGAAAGCGCTTGTGTTGGCTTCGCAACTGTGCTAAAAATTAACGTTTCGACCGGGGCCGGTATGGTCCCGTAATCCCTTGCTCCGGGGTGGCCCCGGGGCTGTTAATCCGTGAGGAGATTGAGATGAGAAAGTACGAATCGCTCTACATCGTCCATCCCGAGGTTGTCGGTGACGAACTGACGGCTCTGGTGGACAAGTTCCAGGAGGTTCTGACCGGCCAGCAGGCCGAGATCCTCAAGCTGGACAACTGGGGTGTGCGCAAGCTGGCCTACCCGATTGAGAAGCAGGGGCGTGGTTGCTATGTGCAGGTCGTTTTTCAGGCCGAGCCGCAGGTGATTGCCGAGTACGAGCGGCGTCTGCGTCTGGATGAAAAGGTGCTGCGCTTTCTGACTGTGCTTTTCGATGGTGTCATCGAAGAGGTTCAGGCGGAAGTGGCTGCCGAGGAAACCGAAGCTGTTCAGGAAGTCCCTGCCAAGGCGGAGACTGCCGAGCAAGCTGAATAACTCATTCATTACGTCCCAAGGAGAAATCATATGGCTTTTCAATCAGCACGTCCTGCCGGTGCCCGCCCGAGTGGCCCCCCCCGTCGTCGTTTCGGTCGCCGCAAAATCTGCCGTTACTGCGCCGACAAAAACCTGAAGATCAATTACAAGGATGTCGACAGTTTGAAATATTATCTGAGCGAGCGCGGCAAGATCGTTCCGCGCCGGATTTCCGGAACCTGCGCCGCTCACCAGCGTCAGATTGCCGAGGCGATCAAGAACGCCCGGCAGATCGCCCTGATGCCTTATACGTCTTCCCACGCGCTGTAGCCAGGAAGACAGGAGAGGACGACTGTCGATGCAACAGCAGGTTGCCTTCACAGTTGCCGGGATAACGGCCACTCTGCTCTGTTTTCTCGGCGCGACCCAGCTGGGTCCGGCGGGAGCGATGCTGAATTTTTTGACACCGCTGCCGGTCTGTTACCTGAGTCTGCGTTTCGGCCTGCGGGTCGGAACTCTGGCTGTTGTGTCGAGCGCCGTGCTGCTGAGTCTGCTGATTCCGTTTCACTCGCTGGCCGCCTATCTGGGCCTGTTCGGCTTCGCCTCGCTGCTGCTGCCACTGCTGCTCAAACGGCAGCTGGCCTGGGATCGCGCCGTGGCCATGACAGTCCTGG
>DASWJX010000349.1:0-24594 GCA_036396915.1 Geopsychrobacteraceae bacterium
ACCAGAACCAGCACGGCGAAGGCACCGATGTTCATGAAGGTGTAGACCAGCATGTAGAACAGGATGGCGGAGAAACCGATCTGGTTCCAGGCCACCATGCCGACCAGCGCGTAACCGGCGTGCGAGATGGAGGAGAAGGCCAGCATCCGCTTGACGTCGCGCTGGGAGATGGCGATGAAGTTACCGATGGTCATGGTCAGCACCGCCAGGATCCAGAACACGGCCGACATGTTGACCTGCAGACTGTCGAGGCTGATGTAGGTCACCCGCATGAAGGCTGCAAACGCGGCGGCCTTGGGGCCGGCGCTCATGAAGGCGGTGATCGGGGTCGGGGCGCCCTGATAAACGTCGGGAGTCCACATGTGGAACGGCGCGGCGCCGATCTTGAACAGGAAGCCGATCGAGAGCAGCAGCGCGCCGGCAATGACCATCGGGTTCGAGGCCGCGTCAGGCATGACACGGATCGCTTCGGCGATCCCGGCAACCTTGGTGGTGCCGCTGATGCCGTACAGCAGGGCCACGCCGTAGAGCATGAAGCCGGTCGAGAAGGCGCCGAGGAAGAAGTATTTGAGACCCGCTTCGTTGGAGCGCAGCTGATCGCGGAAAAAACCGGCCAGAACGTACAGGGAAACCGACAGCACCTCTAGGCCGAGGAAGATCGTCATCAGGTCGGTTCCCGAGGCCATCCACATGGCGCCCGCGGTGGTGAAGAGGATCAGCGGATAGTATTCGGCAACCGGATACCCTTCCCGGTGCAGATAACTGTCGGACATCAGAATCGTCAGGCCGGCCGCGATCAGACAGGTGATGTTGAAGAACGTGGCGAAGTTGTCGAGTACGACACTGCCGGCGAACCCTGCCTGGGGATTGTTCCAGCCGCTGACCGACACGATCCCGGCGACGACCAGACCGATAATGCTCAGCCAGGCGACCGGGGCGGTCCTGCCGCGCTCAATAAAGACCGACACCAGCAGCAGCACCATGCCGAAGCAACACAGAACCAGGGACGGCATGATGGCCTGAAGGTTCACATTGGCCACGGCGATTTGCACCAGATTTTCCATCTAACAGCTCCTCGGGAAACCGTGTTTATACAAAATTTTGACTACTTGAATTCAACAATCTTGGCCATGACCGCGGGATCGAGCGGTTCAACAACCGCAACCTGCTTGATCTGCACCTGGTTCAGCAATTGCTCTATCGCCGGATTCATCTTCTCGAAGAAGGTGTTGGGATAGACGCCGATCCAGAAAACGAAGAGCAGCAGCGGCAGCATGATGACGATTTCGCGTGCCGAAAGATCCTTCAGGTTTTCGTTGGCCGGGTTGGTCAGCTTGCCGAACATGACGCGCTGGAACATCCAGAGCATGTAGACCGCGGCAAAGATAACCCCGCTGGTGGCCACCACCGCATACCAGCGCAGCTCGCTTTCGAAGGCGCCCATCAGAGCCAGGAACTCGCCGACAAAGCCGTTGGTGCCGGGCAGACCGATGGAGGAGAAGGTGATGATCAGGAAGATCGTGGCGAAGATCGGCATCTTGCCGGCCAGACCGCCGAACTCGCTGATCAGACGCGTATGACGACGCTCGTAGATGAAACCGACGATAAGGAACAGGGCGCCGGTCGAGATGCCGTGGTTGATCATCTGAATCATGCCGCCGGCCATGCCCTGCAGGTTCAGGGCAAAGACCCCGAGCATGACGAAACCGAGGTGCGAGACCGAGGAGTAGGCGACCAGCTTCTTGACGTCATCCTGCATCATCGCCACCAGGGCGCCATAGATGATGCCGATGGTCGCCAGGGTCGCCAGCAGCGGCATGAAGTCGGGCAGCGCCTGCGGAAACAGCGGCATGGCGAAGCGGATGTAGCCGTAGGTGCCCATCTTCAGCAGCACGGCGGCCAGAATCACCGAACCTGCGGTCGGCGCCTCGGTGTGGGCGTCGGGCAGCCAGGTATGCAGCGGGAACATCGGCACCTTGATCGCGAAGCTGAAGCCGAAGGCCAGGAACAGCCAGTATTGAGCGGAGTGCGGGATGCCGAGGCGGTAGAACTCCTGGATACCGAAACCGCTCATCGGCGCGCCGGACTGCACCGCGTAGTAGTAGACGAAAATGATGGCGACCAGCATCAGCAGAGAACCGACCGCGGTGTAGATGAAAAACTTCACCGCGGCGTAGATGCGATTCTTGCCGCCCCAGATCCCGATCAGGAAGTACATCGGGATCAGCATCAGTTCCCAGAAGATGTAGAACAGGAACAGATCGAGGGAGACGAACGCACCGAGCATGCCGGTTTCAAGCAGCAGCAACAGCGCCATGAAGCCCTTGATATTCTTGTCCACCGCATTCCAGGTCGAGAGCACCGCAATCGGCATGATGAACGTCGTCAGCATGATCAGCCAGAGGCTGATGCCGTCGACACCGAGATTGTAGTTCATCTGGAAATAGTTGCCGATATTGATCCATTCGTGGAATTCACGATAGTGCATCCCGCCGGAGACGGTGAAGACATCGTCAAAAGCGAGCGGCAGACTGAGCACAAAGGTGATCAGGGTCACTACCAGAGTCGTGCTCTTGAGCAGTGCTCCGTTTTCCCGCGGGATAAAGAGGACAAGCAGCATCCCCAAAAGCGGAAAGAAGGTCATTAAACTGAGAAGATTATCGGCCATGTGGAATCGCTCCTTGTAGCTCTATCTTTATTCGCTGCCGAACGGGATTAACCGAAAACGTAGTAGCCGACCATTACGACCACACCGACCACCATGGCCACCGCGTAATTATGCAGCAAGCCCGACTGGGTATAACGCAGGCCGGAAGAGAGTCCCCTGACCACCCAGCCGCAGCCGTTGACCACCCCGTCGACCACGCAGACATCGAACCCCTTCCAGAGGAAGGTGCCGATTTTCTTGCACGGGTTGACAAACAGGAAGTCATAGAGCTCGTCTACATACCACTTGTTGTAAACCGTCTTGTGCAGACCGGCAAAAGCGCTGGTGAATTTGCCGGGAAGCTCCGGCCGCTTCAGGTACATGTAAATGGCGATGCCGATGCCGACAAAGGCGATCAGGACGGAAATTGCCATCGTCGCGTACTCGGTGGCATGCGTGCCGTGCGCTTCGATACGGAACAGTTCCTGGGCATGCCCGAAGACCGGCTCGAAGTAGTGATGGATATGGTTTGCGCCGCCCAGAACCGCCGGAACGCCGACATAGCCGCCGACCACCGCCAGAAAGGCCAGCACAATCAGGGGCAGGGTAATCGTCCAGGGCGATTCGGGGATATGATCCCTGGCTTTCGCGTTGGTCTTCTGCGGTCCCCAGAAGGTCATGGACACGCAGCGGAACATGTAGAAGGCGGTCATGCCGGCGGCGATCACGCCGACCAGCCACAGACCCCAGTGACCGCGCGTCGAACCGAACGCCCACCAGAGAATCTCGTCCTTGGAGAAGAAGGCCGAAAACAGCGGCACCCCGGCAATCGCGATGGTGGAGAGCAGGAAGGTCCAGTAGGTGATCGGCATCTTCTTGCTCAAACCGCCCATGTTGCGCATATCCTGCGGATCGTCATGCAGATGCGCATGATGGAAGCCGTGATGCATGCCGTGGATGACCGAACCGGAACCGAGGAACAGACAGGCCTTGAAGAAGGCATGGGTCATCAGGTGGAAGACGCCGGCGGTGAACGCGCCGACCCCCATCGCCAGGAACATGAAGCCGAGCTGGGAAACCGTGGAATAGGCCAGGACCCGCTTGATGTCGTTCTGGGCAAAGCCGATGCTGGCGGCAAAGATCGCCGTTGCGGCACCGACGATGGCAATGACCATCATGGTGGTCGGTGCCATGGCGAACAGGATATTCATCCGCGCGATCATGTAGACCCCGGCGGTGACCATGGTCGCCGCGTGGATCAGGGCGGAGACCGGTGTCGGACCCTCCATGGCATCGGGCAACCAGGTGTAGAGCGGCAGCTGAGCCGATTTGCCGGTGGCGCCGAGGAAAAAGCAGAGCGTGATGACCGTGATCAGGATCCCGCCGCTTGGCAGCAGGTGCGCGTTCTCGGAGATTTCGACAAAGTTGAGGGTCCAGACGCCCTTGCTGCCGAGCGCCCAGAACAGGGTCAGCAGACCGCAGAGAAAGCCGAAGTCACCGATCCGGTTGACGACAAACGCTTTCTTGGCGGCATCGCCGGCGCTCTTCTTTTCGAAATAGTAACCGATCAGCAGATAGGAACAGAGACCGACGCCCTCCCAGCCGATGAACATGACCAGCGCGTTGCTGCCCAGCACCAGCATCAGCATCGAGAAGCAGAACAGGTTCAGGTAGCTGAAGAACCGGTAGAAACCGACCTCTCCGTGCATGTAGCCGATGGAGTAGAGGTGGATCAGCGAACCGACCCCGGTCACCACCATGATCATCAGTGCCGACAGCGGGTCGAGCAGAAAGCCCCAATCGACCTGCAGATTTCCGACCGACATCCAGGACGCGATGACCTGTTGATGAACCTTCTCACTGTCACCAAGCAGCCGGAAAAAATTCTGGCAGGAAACCAGAAACGACAGGAAGATCGCCACGGTCCCGATGGTGCCGATGACCTTCTCGTTCTTGATCTTCTTGCCGAACAGGCCGTTGATAATCGACCCCACAAGCGGGAAGAACGGGATGAGCCACAGATTACTGTACATCAAACTCTCCTATTTGCTGAAAAACCCGATGGAAGCGGGATATGCGCATCACCATTTAAGCAGGTTGAAATCGTCGACCTCGACCGATTCCTTGTTGCGATAAAATGCAATGATCAGAGCCAGTCCGACAGCCGCCTCAGCCGCGGCAACAGTCATAACGAAGAAGACAAATATCTGTCCGTCCATGTTGCCGAGGTGGCGGGACAGGGCGATAAAGGTCAGGTTGACCGAATTGAGCATCAATTCAATGCACATGAAGATAACAATCATGTTTTTTCGAGTCAGGACCCCGAAGGTGCCGATGGAAAAGAGAATCGCACTCAGTATCATGTAATGGTATACGCTAATCATGATCAATCTCCCGATCCGATAATCTCGGTTAAACTTTGCGCTTCGACAGGATGACAGCGCCGACAATAGCAACCAGCAGCAGAATCGAGGCGATCTCAAAAGGAAGCAGGAATTCGGTGAACATGGCCGTGCCGATCAGTTCGGTGTGGCCGTAATCCAGAATCAGCTGGGATGTCACGCTCCCCACCGTTTTGCTGACGGTGCCGCCGGAGATATATTTCGCGGCAACGATAAAGAGCAGAAAGGCCAGAACACTCGCGCCGGCCAGACCGTGAGAATAACGGCTCTTGCCCACCGAACCGAGATTCAGCAGCATGATGACAAAGACGATCAGGACCATGATGGCGCCGGCATACACCATGATCTGGATGGCGGCCATAAAAGGCGCTTCCAGCATCACGTAGTAGACGGCCAGGCAGAGAAAGGTGGTAATCAGACAAAGTGCGCTGTTCACCGGATTCCGGCATTTCGTCACAAAAAATGCGGCGACAATCGCAACCAGCGCGACAAGATAAAAAAGCATTGCTTCCATGGATTCGCTGCTCCCTTTTCCTACTTAAGAAGACGTTCTTTATCGAAGTTGAAATCTTCCCGCTTGTAGTTGGCCAGTTCGTAGCCGTCGGTCATCTCAATAGCCTCGACCGGGCAGGCCTCTACGCAGTAGCCGCAAAAGATGCAGCGCAGCAGGTCGATCTTATAGACCCTGGGATACTTCTCGCCTTTTTCGTTCTCGGCCGACTCGACGGTAATGCATTTAGCCGGGCAGACCGTGGGACACAGGTAGCAGGCCACACATTTTTCGCGATCCTGGGCCGGCACCAGCCGGTGAAGACCGCGGAACCTGGGGGCTATTGCAAGCCTCTGCGTGGGGTAAGCGACTGTCGTCCGGTTCCCCGGAAGCAGATGCTTCAGCGTTATACTCAGGCCTTTGGCGAATTCTTTAAACATAACTATCCTCTACGCAACGTAAGATTACTGCCAGAGAAGGACCGCAATGGCGGTGACGACAATGTTGCCCAGTGCGAGGGGCAGCAATACCTTCCAACCCAGGTACATCAACTGGTCATAGCGTACGCGGGGAAAGGTTGCGCGGATCCAGATGAAGAAGAACATGAAACCGAAGACCTTGGCCAGGAAGTTGACCGGACCCCAGAAGATACCGCCCCAGCCGCCGAGGAACAGGGTTGTCGCGATCGCCGAAACCGTAATCATGTTGGCGTATTCCGCCATGAAGAAGAGCGCATACTTCATCGACGAGTATTCGGTGCAGAAACCGGAAACCAGCTCGGTTTCGGCCTCGGGAAGGTCAAACGGGGTCCGGTTGATCTCCGCCATGGAACCGACGACGAACAGGGCGAAGGCCAGCGGCTGCGTGAAGATGTACCAGTTGGGAATAAAGCTGAGCGCTTCCAGACCCCAGAGCGGCGTCTGCTGGGCAGCGACAATCCCGCGCATGCTGAGGGTTTCGGAGAGCATGAAGACGGCAATGATCGAAAGACCCGCCGCCAGTTCATAAGAGACCATCTGGGCGGAGGAGCGAATGCCGCCGAGCAGCGAGTATTTGCTGTTGGATGCAACCCCGGCCAGCACCACCCCGTAGACGCCCATCCCGGCCATGGCCAGAATGAAGAGAACGCCGATATTCAGATCGGTGATCTGCAGCGGGATGATATGGTTGCCGATGGTCAGATCGCCGCCGAAGGGGATCACCGCCACGGAGATCAGCGCCGGAATCAGCAGCATCATCGGAGCCAGCATGAAGGCCACCTTGCTGGCTTGCGCCGGGATGATGTCCTCCTTGAAGAACAGCTTGAGTCCGTCCGCGATCGGCTGCAAAAGACCCTTGGGGCCCGTCATGGTGGGACCCATCCGGGTCTGCATGCGACCGATAACCTTACGTTCGACCCAGGTGGCATAGGCGACGATCAGCATCGTTACCGTAAAAGCCACCAGTATCTTCGCCAGCATGGCAACTGTGAAAAGTACCGGATTGTTTGAGAGTGTCAAAACCTCTGGCGTCATGACCATCCTCTTCCTTGAAGTCTAAGGCATTGCTGCCGATTTCAGCCGGAGCAGACTGCGCCCCTGCATTTCAGAATAGAACCGTTAGCTACTGACCGAACTGGACAGCAATGGTTGCCTGGCCCCGATAGATCCGATTGAGACCGAGTTCAGCGAAGTGGTAGGGCGCAAACAGCACACCTTGCGGCAGGCGACGATCGACCTTGGCCTTGGCCTGGATTTCGCCGCCGTCCGCCGTCAGCTTGACCAGATCGCCTTCCTTGATGTCAAGGGCGGCGGCGTCTTCACGACCGAATTCGATATAGGGCTCGGCAACCACCGCCATCGGACCCCTGGCATGGGTGGATACGGTGCCGCTGTGGTAGAGAGCGCTGCCGACAACCAGCTGATAGCGGGCGTCGAGCGGCCGGCTTCCGGCCACCGCAACCAGATTGCGGCTTATCGGCGTCAGGATATCGCCGCCCCAGACGTACCCCTGCGGTCCAAGCATGTCCAGATCGATACCACGGTACAACTCGGTTGCCGCGGTCAGCTTGGCAAAAGCATCGGCCGGGCCGCTTGCCCCTTCAGCGCCGAGCGCTTCGAGCAGGGCCTGGAGGATGGCAAAGTCGGTTTTGGCCTCGCCCGGGGTCGGAATGCCGGCGCGAACCCGCTGCAGACGGCGCTCGGCGTTGGTGAAGGTGCCGTCCTTTTCCGCGAAGGAGGCGGCCGGCAGGACCACATGCGCCCGCTGTGCCGTCGCCGACAGGAACAGGTCCTGAACCACCAGGAAGGGCACTTTGGTCAGCGCCTTCTCGACAGCGTCGCGATCCGGGTAGGAGCAAAGCAGGTCTTCGCCGAGAATGTAGAGCGCCTTGAGCTGCCCTTCCGCGGCAGCTGCGAGCATCTGCTGCGCTCCCATTCCCTCGGCACCCGGCAGAATGCCCAGGTCGATGGCCCCCTGGCTGTTGCTTTTTTCGCCGCAGAGGTACAGTCCCGATCCGGGACGACCGGCAATGCCGGTCAGCAGGGCCAGGTTGGCCGCTGCGATGCCCAGCTCCTTGCTGTTCGCCGTATAGGGCAGGCCATAGGCGAGGAGAATCGCGGCATTTTCAGCCGCGGCCAGCTGGCGGGCGGCAACCTTGATCGCTTCGGCAGCGACGCCGGTCGCCGCGGCCACGGCTTCGGGCGCATAATCGACCAGGGCGGCCCGCAGTTCCTCAACGCCGGTCAGCCGTTCGGTTCTGGCCAGACCTTCGTCGAGCAGCACCCTGGCCATGGCGTTGAGCAGATTGACCTCAAGGCCCGGCTTGTGCAACAGGGTTTCGGCTTCGGGCAGTTTGGTGAATTTGCCGCGCTTGTCGGCGATGACCGTCAGCTTGGCATCCTTGCGCCGCACTGCCTGGTTGACCACCATGCCGAAAACCGGGTGGGTTTCGTAAAAATCGGAGCGGATCGACAAGATCGCGTCGCAATTTTCCACCTGCGGGAAGGTTGCGGTCGAGGCCCGGATGCCGAGCGTGGCCTGCAGGCCCTCGGTCACACCCTTGTAGCATTCGCCGCCCGAATGATCGAGATGCTCGGTGCCGAGCGCCGCAGTGAGATTCTTGAGCAGGAACAGTTCTTCGTTGGTCAGGCGGGCGCCGCTGATGACACCGGCGTCGGCGCCGGCACTTTGCAGGCCGGCCGTGACCGCGGCCAGAGCCTCTTCCCAGCTGGTTTCTACCAGCTCGTCGCCCTTGCGCACCAGGGGCCTGGTGAGGCGCTGGTCGCTGTTGACGAAGGAATAACCGAAGCGGCCGCGAATACAGAGATTGCCGTCGTTGACGCCGGTCTTGTCATTGAAGCGGATGGTTTCGATCTTGCCGTCCTTGGTTCCGAGACACACCGTGCAGCCGTTGCCGCAGTAACCGCAGACCGAATCGACTTCCTTGATCTGCCAGGGGCGGGCCTTGAACTTGAAGGGACGGGGCAGAATCGCGCCGACCGGACACATGGAGACGCACTGTCCGCAGAATTCGCAGTTGAGTCCGCGATCAAAGGCGGTGGCGATTTTGGTCTCGAAGCCTCGGTTGATAAAGGAATAGGAACCGTAACCGACGATCTCGTCGCAGACCCGGGCGCATTTCCCGCAGAGCACGCAGCGGTTCATGTTGCGCTCGATCAGCGGGTTGACCTCATCGGTCGGCAGATCGAACTTTTCGCCGGCGAAGCGGTTCTTGACCACTGCGTACTCGTAGGTCAGATCCTGCAGATCGCATTCGCCGCCCTTGTCGCACACCGGACACTCGACAACATGGTTGACCAGCAGGAATTCGAGAACCGTCTTGCGCACCTTGACGATTTCGTCGGAGGTGCTGGTGACGACCATCCCTTCGGTCACCGGAGTGGTGCAGGACGGAATCAACCGACCCTTCATCTGCTCGACCTCGACCAGGCAGACGCGACAGGCGCCGTAGGGCAGAAGTTTTTTTGCGTAGCAGAGCACCGGGATATGCACCCCGGCCTCGCGGGCCGCCTCGTAAATCGTGGCCGTTTTGGGGACCGTTACTTGTATTCCGTCAATCGTCAGATTAACCATCTTGACCTCGTATCAACTCAAAGCAAGAGTGAACTATTTGATAGCCATAAAGCGGCAGGCATCGTAGCAGGAGGTGCATTCGGTGCACTTGTCCTTGTCGATATAGGCCACCTTGCCCTTTTCCCATTCAATGGCATCCACCGGGCAGACCCGCGGGCAGAGACCGCACTTCTTGCACATCGCTTCTTCAACTTCGAAGTGCAGCAGCGGCTTGCAGGAGTGGGAGGGGCATTCCCCTTCCTTGATATGGGTTTCGTACTCGTGCCGGAAATAGCGGATCGTCGAGAGCACCGGATTGGGCGCTGTCTGGCCCAGACCGCAGAGCGAGCTCTTCTTGATATCGTACGCCATATCCTGCAGCAGTTCGATATCGCCCTCCTGCCCCTTGCCCGAAGTGATCCGCTCGAGGATTTCCAGCATGATCTTCAGGCCGATCCGGCAGGGGATACACTTGCCGCAGGACTCGGCGCGGGTAAAGTTGAGGAAGAAGCGCGCGATATCGACCATGCAGGTGGTTTCGTCCATGACCACCAGGCCGCCGGAGCCCATCATCGCGCCCGCCTTGATCAGTGAATCGTAATCGACCTGGGCATCCAGCGCTTCGGCGGGCAGGCAGCCGCCGGACGGACCGCCGGCCTGCACCGCCTTGAACTTGCGGTTGTTGAGAATGCCGCCGCAGACGTCGTAGATGACTTCCTTCATGGTGGTGCCGGCCGGAACCTCGACCAGACCGGTGTGCTTGACCTTGCCGGTCAAGGCGAAGATCTTGGTCCCCTTGGTGCCTTCGGTGCCGATGGCGTTGTACCAGTCGGCGCCGTTGTAGAAGATATAGGCGACGTTGGCGAAGGTCTCGACGTTGTTGATGTTGGTCGGCTTGCCCCACAGGCCGCGCACCGCCGGGAACGGCGGCCGCGGGCGGGACATGCCGCGCTGCCCCTCGATCGAGGCCATCAGTGCGGTTTCCTCGCCGCAGACGAAGGCGCCGGCGCCGGCCTTGATGCGCATATCCAGATCGAAGCCGAGGCCCAGGCAGTTCGTGCCGAGAAAACCTTTTTCATAGCAGGTGTCGATGGCCATCTGCAGCCGCTTGATGGCCAGCGGATATTCGGCGCGCACATAGACATAGGCGAACTTGCAGCCGATGGCGTAGGCGCCGATCATCAGACCTTCGATCAGACCGTAGGGGTCGCCTTCGAGGATCGAGCGGTCCATGAAGGCCCCCGGATCGCCTTCGTCGGCGTTGCAGATCAGATACTTGCTCTCGCCCGGCGTCGCCGCGCAGAACGACCATTTCATGCCGGTCGGGAATCCGCCGCCCCCGCGGCCGCGCAAGCCGGAGCGCTTGACCTCTTCGATGACCTCGGCCGGCTTCATGGTGACGGCCTTCTTGATGCCGTCAAAGCCGCGGTGCTCCAGGAAATCGTCCAGGCTTTCGGCATTGATCGTGCCGCAACGCGAGAAAATGATCCGCTGCTGTTTTTCCAGAAACTTTTCGTAGTAGGGTCCGGCCTTTTTCTTCTCGATCGGACCGGCGCCGAGGATATGCTCCTGCACGATCTGCGGGACCAGTTCCGGAGTCACGAAGTCGTAGGTGACCGCTTCCTGTCCGGGGATACAGACGTCGACCAGCACATCGTTGGCGCACAGGCCACGACAGCCGGTGCCGACGACTTCACAGCGCTTGCCGATACTGGCGGCAACGCCCTGCTTCTCGAACTCGGTTTCAAACGCCTGGGCAACCTCTGCCGCACCTGAAGCGAGTCCACCGGTTCCCTGACAGATCAGAATTTTTAGTCTTTCAGCACTCTCGGCCATAAATCATCCTCGATGCCTGCAACGGTAAGAGGTTCATCCTCAACCCATTGCCTGATATTTTTTAATGACCTCGTCCGTCTTCTGGACGGTGATGCTACCGTAGGTCGCGTCGTTTACCATGATCACCGGCGCCATACCGCAGGCGCCGATACAAGCCACATATTCCGCCGTAAACAGAAGATCCTCGGTGGTCTCCGCATGGCCGATGCCGAGTCGTTCCTTGACGGTGTCGCCGATCCGGCTGGCGCCCTTGACGTGGCAGGCGGTTCCCATGCAGACGCGGATAATGTATTTACCGCGCGGCTCCAGGTGGAACTGGGCGTAAAAGGTCAGCACGCCGTAGATCTGACTGGCGTAGACGTTCAGACGTTCGGCGGTCAGATGAACCGTCTCTTCCGGAATGTAACCGTATGCTTCCTGGATCTCTTGCAACACCGGCATCAACGCACCGTGCATATCCTGGTACTTGTCGATGACCTGATTGGCGGCGGTCAGGTCGATTTCTTCTTCCTGAACCTGCTGGGCGGTTTCAGTCATGGCTTCCTCTTTTTGCCTGCCTAATAGTTAACGGTCGATTTCGCCGAGAACGATATCGAGGGTCCCGATAATTGCGATAACGTCCGCCAGCAACCGCCCCTCCACCAGCTGCGGAAGCGCCTGCAGATTGACGAAGGAAGGCGGCCGGATCTTCATCCGGTAGGGCATCGGCGAACCGTCCGAGACGATGTAGTAGCCCAGTTCACCCTTGGGAGCTTCAATGCCGACGTAGACCTCACCCTTCTCGACCTTGAAACCTTCGGTGATGATTTTGAAGTGGTGAATCAGGCCTTCGATGGTATTGACCACGTCCTGCTTCGGAGGCAGGCAGATTTTCGGACAATCGGCGGTAACCGGTCCCGGCTTGAGACGATCCAGGGCCTGATTGATGATCCGCGAGGACTGACGCATCTCATCCAGGCGCGCCTTGTAGCGGGCGAAGGTGTCACCTTCGGTCCGCACCGGAACGTCGAAGTCGTAGGTCTCGTAACCGCAGTAGGGGGCATCGCGCCGCAGATCCCAGTCGACGCCGGAACAGCGCAGCGCGGGGCCGCTCAGTCCGATGTCGATCGCGTCCTCGGCACTGATGACGCCGACGCCGATGGTCCGCTTCTGCCAGATCTTGTTGCCGGTCAGCAGCCCCTCGTATTCATCGATATGATCGGGCATGGTCGCAACAAAATCGCGGATTTCCTTCTCCAGGCCGTCCGGGAGATCTTCCGTCACACCACCGATGCGGATGTAGTTGGAGGTCATCCGGGCGCCGGATACCTTCTCGTAAATATCGGTAATGGCTTCCCGCTCGCGAAACGCGTAAAGAAAAACCGTCATGGCGCCGATATCGAGAGCGTGGGTCGCCAGCCAGACCAGGTGGCTCTTCAGGCGGGTCAATTCCGCCATGATGACGCGAATGACGTTGGCCCGCTCCGGGATCCGGTCGCTGATGCCGAGCAGCTTCTCGACAGCCAGCACGTAACCGAGATTGTTGCTCATCGGGGCCAGATAATCGAGCCGGTCGGTCAGCGGAACAATCTGATTGTAGGTGCGGTGTTCGGAAAGCTTCTCGGTGCCGCGATGGAGGAAGCCGATATGAGGTGTTGCCTTGAGAACAACCTCTCCATCCAGCTCCAGGATCAGCTGCAACACCCCGTGAGTCGAAGGGTGCTGAGGTCCCATATTGATGGTCATTTTTTCGGTCAATGCCATTTTACGCCTCGTCCGTTAAAGCAATTTATCTCAAGCGGTCTGGATTCTTTTTCAGGAAAGTCGGCCCTGATAAGGCTCACGATCGGGGCCCTGCAGCGGATAATCCTTGCGCAGCGGGTGTCCCTCCCAGTCGGCGGCCATCAGAATGCGGCGCAGATCGGGGTGGTTGCTGAAGCTGATCCCCATCAGATCCCAGCACTCGCGCTCGTGCCAGTTGGCGGTCGCCCAGACGCCGCTGACCGTATCCACGCAGGCGTTCTGCTCGTCGACCGCCACCTTGATGCGCAGACGTTTTTTGCTGGTGATGTTGTACAGATTGTAGACCACCATAAAGCGCGGCTGCTGACCGAGATAGTCGACGCCGCAGAGATCGCAGAGGAAATTGTAGCCGCACTCCTCCTTGAGGAAAGCGCTGATTTCCACGATACGGCCCTTCTCAACGGTCACCGTAAGCTCGTCGCGAAACGCGACGACATCCAGCACGGCTGAGGAGAATTTCGCTTTCAGTTTTTCAACACTTGCTTGATCGCACATTTGTGTTCGTCCCCGTTCTGAGTGTCGGGCTCAGGCCTCTTTGACCACTTCGCCAATACCAATCGCAGCACCGAAGCTGTTACGCTCCTTCATGATCTGCTCCTGCAACTTCATCAGTCCGTAGAGCAGACCTTCGGGGCGGGGCGGACAACCGGGGATGTACACATCAACGGGAAGCTCCTGGTCGATCCCCTGCACGACGCTGTAGGTATCGAAAACACCGCCGGAAGACGCACAGGCCCCCATGGCAATGACATACTTGGGCTCGGGCATCTGCTCATAAACCGTCTTGATAACCGGAAGCATCTTCTTGGTCACCGTGCCGGCGATAATGATGACGTCGGACTGCCGCGGTGAAGCACGGAACAGAACCCCCATGCGGTCGAGGTCGAAGCGGGCGGCACCGGCGGCCATCATCTCGATCGCACAACAGGCCAGACCGAAGGTCATCGGCCAGAGCGACTTGGCCCGCGACCAGTTGACCAGCTTGTCGAGGCTGGTCGTAATGAAGCCGCTACCGAGGGTTTGGCTTTGCTCTACTCCCATTCCAGAGCTCCTTTTTTCCATACATAGATAAAGCCGACCAGGAGGATGGCGATGAACACTCCCATCTCGACAAAACCGAAAACCCCCAGGCGCTTGTACATGACCGCCCAGGGGAAGAGGAATACCGCCTCGATATCGAACAGAATAAACAGCATGGCGATAATATAGAATTTGACGGAAAACCGCTCCCGCGCCGAGCCGACCAGCGGCATGCCGCACTCATAGGGCGCCAGCTTGACCGCACTCGGCTTTTTCATACCGATCAGGCCGGACAGAACCACCGAGCCGATGGCGAAAGCTACGGCGACACAGATGAGAACCAGTATCGGCAAATAGTTTTCAAGCATATGAACCCGCTCCTTCCAATGAAGAATGTCACAAGGCGGGCGCAGACGGACCCTTACCGCTTACGCCACAGCGTCGAAAATTAGGCTATTTACCCCTAACCTGTCAAGGAAAAAATACAGTATACTGTATGCAATCCGGTATACGCATAACGGCGGTTTAAGTAGCCTGTATTCAAGAGCTTTTACTATTCAAGCTGACTATTTGAGTCTCCAATTGACGTCTGAAAAGGGGGCCGAAAAGCCCCCGGAGAGGAATCAAACGCCGTTTGCCTTAAGCGCCGCTTGGCACCGAGCCGGGCACCGGGAAAACACCCGGAGCGGTTCACGCCCGGCGACTCGGGAATCGGCGCGGCAGCTCAGAGATGGTTCAGGAGGGATTGCAACTGAGCGCGATCAAAAGCATAGACCTGCTTGCAGTACTCACAGGTGACCCGAGCCTGCCCCTCTTCATCGAGCAGCGCCTGCAACTCCTGCCGCCCGAGCCCCCGCAACAGATCCGCGATCTGCTGCCGGCTGCAGGGGCAGTAAAAGCTTAACGGCTGTTGCTGCTGAACCGCGAACGGCACCCCGCGAAAAACCTCCGCCAGGATCTCCGCCGGGCTCTTGCCCTGCTTCAGCAGACTGGTGGTGGGCGGTAAACTCCGCAGCCGTTGTTCCAGCTGTTCAATCTGTCCGGCATCACCCGGCGGCAGGGCCTGAACGATAAAGCCTCCCGCCGCTGCCACCGAGCCGTCGGCCGCCAGCTCCACCCCCAACGCCACCGACGAAGGGACCTGCTCCGAGGTGGTCAGAAAATAGGCCAGGTCGTCACCGATCTCGCTGCTCTGCAACTGCACCATGCTGCGATAGGGCTCTTTCAGCCCAAAATCCTTCAGGACATGAAGGAAGCCGGCCCGGCCGATGGCGCCGGCAACGTCAAACCGCTCCCCGCGGGGCGGCAGGTTGGCCAGCGGCTGGCGCACCGAGCCCCTGACCCGTCCTTGCGCATCGGTTTCCACGCTCAGCTTGCCGAGCGGACCGTTCCCCTCGACCATCAGCGCCAGCCGCTGCGCCCCCTTGAGCAGACAGCCCAGCAGCGCACCGCCCGTCACCAGTCGCCCGAGCGCCACCGTCGCCGTCAGGTCGGTCTGCTGGCGGGCGCACACCTCCGCGACCAGGCCGGTGGTCACGGCCGCCATGGCGCGAAACCTGCCGTCTTGGGAGACGACCCTGACCAGATGATCCTGCATCTTTTCGTTCAAGGTTTTTCCCTCTTTTCCAGGTATGTGGTTATGCGTCCCGGAGTCGTTGCTCCGCGTCCCGCAGCTGGGAGTTCACCCGTCCCGCGGCAACGGCCATGACCATCCCCTGCACCGCGCCGATCTCCTCCTCGCTGACCTGCTGCTCCCTGGCAACGCCAAGGTAGTGGCCCATTCAGGGCTCGCAACCGACCGCCAGCGCCGCCGCCAATCCGACCAGGACCCTGGTTTTATCATCCAGCACCGAGTCGCGCATCGCCGCGTAAAAGTCCCGGAAGGCCTGGCCATGTTCAGCTGTCAACATCATTTCCTCCTTGTTAGCTGCGCAAACGATAACCGCTGCCGATCAGCCAGGCCGCCCAGCAGAACAGCACCAGCGCCATGCCGCCGCTGACCCCGAAAGCGGTCAGATAGCTGATGTCGCCCACCCCGAGGATGGCATGGCGAAAGCCGTCGATCAGGTACAGCAGCGGATTCAGATAGGAAAGCTTGGCCCAGAACGGCGGCAGAATCGAAATCGGGTAGAAGACTCCGCCCAGATAGATCAGCGGCAGCAGCAGAAAATTGCTGTACATCGACAGGGTATCGAAGTTGTGCGCGTAAATGGCGGCGATCAGGCCGAACTGGGCGAACAGAAAACTGGCCGTTACCGACATCAGGATGGCCAGCAGCGGAGCATCCCAGGGCAGCTCGGCAAACAGCGTCGAGATCAGCCAGACCACCACCCCCACCGACAGGCCGCGCAGCATGGCCGCCAGCGTATAGGCCAGGATGAACTGGGGGGGGCTGACCGGCGTCACCAGCAGATCGACGATGCCGCCCAGATAGCGCGACATGAACAGCGACGAAGAGGTGTTGGCGAAGGAGTTGTTGATCACCCCCATCAGGATCAGTCCGGGGATGACGAACTGGGCGTAACTGAACCCTTCCAGCACACTCAAGCGCTCCCCCAGGGTCGCGCCGAAAACGAACAGGTAGAGGGACGCGGTAATGATCGGCGTCAGCAGCGTTTGCGAGGAGACCCGCCAAAAACGCAGGATTTCCTTGCGCAGCAGGGTTCGAAACGGCAGCCAGGCGTGGTAGCGCCCCTGCTGATAGTGTCTAGCGGGCATCTTTACTGTTCCGCAACGTTTCATCGATCCCGGTCAACTGCAGAAAGACCTCCTCAAGGCTGCTCTGCTGCGTCTCCAGGTCACGGATGGCCAGCCCCAGGCCGCAGAGTTCGCCGAGCAGCGCGCCGGCGGTGCCATCGACCGGCAGATTCAGCAGCAGCTCCCGCCCTTCGTCCTCCAGCCGCGGTTGATAGATGTCGAGCCGGTCCGGTATCCGCTCCAGCGGCTGCTCAAGGCAGATCCGCACCCGGCGCCGGGACAGCCGCCGGACCAATGCGCGGGTCGCTTCCATGGCGATCAGCGTGCCATGATTCATGATCGCGATCCGGTCGCACATCTGTTCGGCCTCTTCCAGATAATGGGTGGTCAGCAGGATGGTCGTCCCCTGCGCGTTTATTTCGCGGACAAAATCCCAGAGTCCGTGCCGCAGCTCCACGTCGACACCCGCCGTCGGCTCATCGAGAATCAGCAGCCGGGGACGATGGATCAGGGCCTTGGCGATCATGAAGCGGCGCTTCAGGCCGCCGGACAGCTTCAGCATCACCTTGTGCAGATGCGGGCCGAGGCCAAGCCGCTCGATCAGCATCTGCCGCCAGGCCGGATCGTCCCTGACCCCGTAATAGCCGGCGTGCAGCTTCAGCGCCTGATCGACGGTAAAGAAATTGTCGATGACGATTTCCTGATGCACCACCCCCAGCAGGCGGCGGGTGATCCGGTAATCGCGCTGGTTATCGTAGCCGTACGCCTCGATCGATCCGGAACCGATCCGGGTGACCCCGGCGATCATGTTGATGGTGGTGCTCTTGCCCGCGCCGTTGGGGCCGAGCAGGCCGAAAATCTCCCCCTGCCTGATGGAGAAACTGACCCCTTTCACCGCCGGGACTCCGGCAAAAGACTTGGATAAATTTTCGATCTTCAAGACATCATCCATCCGGCGACTATACAGCCGCAAAAGCGGACTGGCAAGACGTCAGAGCGGAAATTTCACGGGACCGGCTTCCGGTGCAAACCGGCCTTCCCCCGTAACGCGTCCCGAGCGATCCGTGGTCGGCCCGCCGGAGCCTTAAAAAGTGCTTTCGCACAGCCCCCCCCTGCCCTTGCCCCCTTCATTCGGGTTATTATGAAAGAAGAAGAGGAGTAGGAGAAAGGAGTAATTTATGAACAAGGACAGGTATAACTATGTGTGTATGGAAGCGGAAGCCGGGCGGGACGCCTTTGTCAGCCACCCCGCCTCCCGCGAAGAAGGCATTGTCACTCAGTGCGTAACCGACACCCGGCACCTGGTGGTCAAGACACCTACCGGTGAGCGCCGTTGTTGGGATTTCCATGAATGTGAAGAGCTGCGGCACAAAAAATCGGGGCCGATGCTCTGATCGGGCAACCTCCCTTACGGCGCCGTTCAGGCGCCGTTTCCTTGAGCGCTGCCCGCTGACTGCCCGGCGTCATTTTGGTCTATAATAGAAGTGTGAAGAAAAAGGAGCAATCATGGGACAAATGCTGCAGGAGATGGTCGGTAAACAATTGCTGGCCGATCTGATTCAGATCGATGCCAACGGGCGGGTCATCCGCCGCCAGCAGTATCATGGCACCCTGATCGACGACCACGGGCATCCGGCCCTGCTTCGCCCCGGGGTCGAAAACCCCTTCTCGCTGCCGGAACTGCTCGATCAATACCAGCCCGTCGATCCGCATCAGACCTTCGAACTGGAGACAACCGGTGAACGGCTGACCGGTATCGACTACCGGTTGACCTTCATCAAATCCCCGGAACAGTTCTGAGCGGCGGCAAACCGGCTGGACATTCAGCGCCGGGCAGGGTACCTATCGGTGGTCGCGTCACGCGAAGAGACCGGTCGGCCGGGCTGCCGACTAAACCCCGAGGAGAACTCTGTGCTGACCTTTGAACTGCTGGACCGCGAATACATCGAACTGAACAACCTGCTGAAAGTCACCGGACTCTGTGCCAGCGGCGGCATCGCCAAGCTGCTGATCGCCGATGGACTGGTCACGGTCGACGGCAAGACGGAACTGCGCAAACGGTGCAAAATCCGCCGGGGCCAGGTCGTCGCATTTGACGGCGAGCAGATTGCTGTCGTCCAGAGCGCCGACTGACGATCTTTCAGCCCCTGCTTTTGCCCGGCCGCGCCGGCCCGCAGCGCTGAAGCGCTAGCGGACGACTTCAGGGCGATAGCCCCCCTCTTCAAGGGCTTGCAGGATCTCTCGAATATGAGCGGGACCGCGGGTTTCCAGCTCGATTCTCACTTCGGCCTCGCCGATCGGCAGCAGAGCATTGTGCCGGTCGTGATTGACCTGAAAGATATTGGCGCCCAGTTCGCTCAACAGCGTCGACAGCTGGGCCAGCGATCCCGGCACGTCGGCCATCTCCAGACACAGCTTGAGATAGCGCCCCTCGGCCAGCATGCCCCGCTCCACCACCCGCGACATGGTCTGGACATCCAGATTGCCGCCGGACAGCACGCAGACCGTCAGTCCGCGGTGTATCGGCTTGTCCCCGTAGAGCATTGCCGCCAGGCCGACCGCCCCGGCCCCCTCGACGACCATCTTGCCCTTCTCCATCAGGCTGACGATCGCCATGGCGATATCTTCTTCCTCAACCGTCACGATCTCGTCGACCAGTTCTTCAATGATCGGAAAGGTCAGCGTGCCGATCCGTTTCATGGCAATCCCGTCCGCCAGGGAACGCGCCGAGGGCAGATCCACCGGCCGCCCCTTGCGGCGCGCTTCCTTGGCACTGGCGGCGCTGCGGGCTTCGACGCCGACGACCCGGGCGCTCGGGCACAAGGTTTTGACGGCGGTGGCAATGCCGGAAATCAGCCCGCCGCCGCCGATCGGCACGACTACCGTTTCCAGTTCCGGCAGCGCATGGACAATCTCCAGACCGATGGTCCCCTGCCCGGCCATGATCAGCGGGTCGTCAAAAGCCGGGACATAGAGCAGCCCCTTCTTCTCCGCCAGCTCCAGCGCCAGCGCGGCCGCATCGTCGAAACTGCCGCCGCGGACCATGACCTGCGCCCCGTAGCCGAGCGTTGCCAGCTCCTTGGCCAGAGGCGTCGACTCCGGCATCACCACGGTACAGGAACAGCCGAGCAGGGCGGCGGAAAGCGCAACCCCCTGGGCATGGTTGCCGGCTGACGCGGTGATCACCCCCCGCTTCAAATCCGCCGCGGAGTGGTTCGCCAGAAAATTGTACGCCCCGCGGATCTTGAAAGAACCGGTCCGCTGCAGATTTTCGCATTTGAAATAGAGGGGGGTTGCCAGTTGCGCGGAATAGAAGGGGGAATGAATCAGCTCCGTATGCCGGAAGCGCCCCTCCAAAGTCGCTGCCGCACTTTCGATCTGCCGGATATCGAGCATAAAGACGAACCTCCGAGACCACCGGTCCGCATGACTGCCGGCCTGAGTGTGATTGGTTACCGGGCGGGGAAACACCTCTGCAGTATAGCACAAAGGTCAGGCGTTCCGGCCCTGCCCCGCCGCCGGCAGGGCCGCAGCGACGGGCAAAAATGACCGGCCCGTCCTGCTACTGCTGTTACCCGGCGCAAAGAACATGCTATATAGAAGAAAAGAGCCCTGCTCTTGATCTTTTCCGCAAGGAGATCCGCCGATGACCGAGGAACAGCCCGAACCGGAGCCGATCCTGCCGCGCCTGCTGGCCAGCAACGCACTGCGGGCCAATCTGACCAAGCACATGACCCTCAACCAGATGGCGGATTCCAAGGCAGCGATGATCATGACCGCCGCTTCGATTATCATCACCATCACCCTGACCCAATACCAAAAGCTGGACCTGCCGACCGTCCTGCTGCTCGCCGGGTCGGGCCTTCTGTCGGTGGTCTTCTCGATTCTGGCGATCATCCCGCCGCTGCATGTCACCGACACCACCAACCTGTTCTACTTCCGTTCCTTTGCCGAGCTGTCGGAAGCAGAATACATCCGCCAGTTCAAGGACATCATTGCCGATCGCGACAAACTCTACGACGCCTACCTGCATGAGATTTACTATCTGGGCAAACACCGGCTGAGCCGGAAATACGGCCTGATCCGCAACGGACTCTGGACCCTGCTGCTCGGTCTGCTCGGAGCGACCCTCTCGGCAATAATGCACCGCTTTCCGTTCTGATCGCGCCGCAACATGCTGCGCCTCTGTAGGCCGGCGCCTTGGTTCCGTCCCTGCCGCTGCCGGGCACGCCGTCAAACCAGCACATCCCCGCCGGTTTCTTCATCGAAAATCATCATCACCGTCTCGGCGCTGAACGGACAGATGTAGGCGTGCTTCTTGCCGTCCCTGCCGACCTTGGTCCACTCAACGGCCTCGCCGTTGCGGGTCTTGACCCGCGCCAGCCCCGAGGGCGCCCAGCGGATCAGCGCCTGCCACATCTGTTCGATATCGAGCAGCTCATAGCCGCCGATTTCCTCATCCGGCCGGGAGTGCTCGACAAAGCTGTCGACCAGTTCGTAATCGGCGAAATCATTTTCCTTCCGCCACCAGCGGATAAATTCGCGATTGTTCTCCGGCCGCTTCCTGATTTCCTGAACTATTTCGTTCGATCTCATGGTCGCTCCCTTTCCGCAGGCAAAAAATCGGTCGCCTACTTCGTTTCAATTATAACATCTTGAAAAATAGCGGAAAAGCGGCCGGCAACCAGGAGGGGACGGGCCATAGCTGAGCGCCCTGACCGGCAGCAGCAGCGGGGGCCGGGCGAAAAACCGGACGTACGCAGGGTTTCCCGCCTTGAACCGGCCGCAAACGCGCGCGCCGCGGCAGGGCCTTTCAGGGTGTCAGCGCTTGGTCCCGGACCAGCAGTTGCGCGAACTGCGCGGCGGAAACAGGCTTGCTGAAATAGAAACCCTGCAATTCGTCGCAGCCTTCCTGGCGGAGAAACCGGTGCTGTGCCGCGGTTTCCACGCCTTCGGCGATGGCTTTTATTTTCAGGGTCCGCCCCATGCCGATAATCGCGCGGCTGATCGCCTCCTCTTCCGGATTAAGCGTCAAATCCCTGATGAAGGAACGATCGATCTTCAAGCGGTCGATGGGAAAGCGTTTGAGGTAGCTGAGGCTGGAATAACCGGTGCCGAAATCGTCGATGGCCAGCGACAGGCCCATCTTTTTCAGTTCGCCGAGCAGTGTGATCATCTGCTCGGCATCGCTCATAACGGCGCTTTCCGTCAACTCCAGCTCCAGAAATTCGGGAGGCAGGCCGGTCTCCTCGATAATCCTGGAGAGATTGTCGATGAAACCGGCGTGATGGAGTTGATGAGCGGAGATATTAACGGCGATCCGAATCGGTCGCAGGCCGTCCCGTTGCCACTGCCGGTTCTGCCGGCAGGCGGTTTCCAGCACCCAGCCGCCGATCGGGACGATCAGACCGCGCTCTTCGGCAATCGGGATGAAGCGGTCTGGCGGGATCGGACCTTTTTCCGGATGGGTCCAGCGCAGCAGGGCTTCCGCCCCGACGATCAGGCCGCTGGCAAGATCGACCTGCGGCTGATAACAGAGACTGAATTCGCCGTTTTCCAGGGCGCACTGCAGACTGCTCTCCATGTGCAGGATGTCGAGCGAGCGGGCGTTCATGGCCGGGGTGTAAAAATGATAGTTGTCGCGCCCGGCTTCCTTGGCATGGTACATGGCGGCATCGGCGTTTTTCAGCAGGGTTTCGATATCGGCGCCGTCATCGGGATAAATACTGATCCCGATACTGATGGTCAGCCGCAGCTGATAATCGGCGACCGTGTAGGCTTCGGAGCCGAGGCGGAGAATTTTTGCGGCAACCTGGGCCACGCACGCCGCTTCCCGCAGGTCGGGCAGGAGGATGATGAATTCGTCGCCGCCGAGACGAGCGACGGTATCGCCTTCGCGGACACAGGTTCTGAGCCGCTCGGCCACCGTCTGCAATACGCTATCGCCGACCGAATGACCGAGCGAATCGTTGATGTTCTTAAACCGGTCGAAATCGAGAAACAGGACGGCAACCCGATACTTGCCGCGGTGGGCTCGCGCCAGACTCTGGCCGAGGCGGTCCTGCAGAAGCGCCCGGTTGGGCAACCCGGTCAGGGCATCGTGATGGGCCAGAAACTGAATCTGCGCCTCGGCTTTTTTTCTCTCGGTGATATCGCGCAGGATCCCCTGTAAATAATGTTCCCCGTTCAATTCGATCAGGCGGGCACTGACCTCGACCGGGAATTCGGAGCCGTCGCGCCGCAGAAACGACGCTTCAAACAACAGCGATCCTTCCTGCTGCAGCCGTTGCCGCTGCGCCACGGAAAGATCATTTTCGCGCGCCGGCCGCAGATCGCTGATTTCAAGGGCCAGCAGCCCCTCGCGGGACAGACCGAAGGCCTCCACGGCACGGTCATTTACTTCGACCAGCCGCCCCTCGGGATTGACCAGCAGAATAATGTCGTTGGCATAACGGGTCAGGGCATTGAAGCGCTGCTCCAGCATCTGCCGCTTCAGCTCGATCCGGTAGTGGCCGACCAGATAGCTGGCGCGCATCTGTCGCCACCAATGGAAGGCGGTCACCCCGGTGGCAAAGATAAAGGCCAGAACCACCAGCGACAGATTGCGCGCCAGCTGAAAAACCGGCGCATAAATCTCGGCAATATCCATCTTGCTGACCAGAAACCAGGGCGCCCCCCGGACCTTGCGGACGACCGACAGCACCGGAATGTCACGGTAGTCAAGATGCTCGATCACCCCTTCCTGGCCGGCCATGGCCAGCCCGGACGGAGTGACCCGGTCCGCCGGCGGCAGGAACTGCTGGCGCGCGGCGTGCGCCTGATGGCGACGCCCGCTGAGCCTGACAACGCCCTGTTGCGTCGCCCGGAACAGAACCGATTCGGCGCTGACACTGGAGGTCGGCCAGGATTCGACGATGGGCAGCAGAAACCGGTCCGGATCGAAGCGGAAGACCTGGATCGCGGCGACCTCGAGCCCTGCGGCGGATTGTGCCAGCAGCGGGATGAACAGGTCCATATGCGCATGGCTATTCTCTTCAGCGTGCTCACGGCAGATATCCGTAAAAAGACTCTGCCCGCCCGGAGCCAGGATCTGTGCGGCATGACGCTGGGCTTCCGCGTGGCCATCGGCATCCGCTTCCGCTCCGACACCGAACAGCAGCCCGCCCTGCGGATCGAGCAGCAGCACCGCTTGCAGCCGGTAGGCGTTACGCTGATCGGTCATCCGGGACTTCAGTTTCATGTAGATGAAGTCGCGGGGCATGCCGCGGGCGAGCCAGTCGCGGGTCTGTCCGGCCAGAATCCGGTTATTGCGCACCAGCTCGGCATTCCTCAGCCGCTCTTCGCGCCATTGAACCAGTTGCTGAACCTTCAGATCGGCGATCGCCTCCAGCTCGTGCTGCCGCTCGCGCTTGATCCGCTGTTTCTGATGCTCGAAAAGCTGCCAGCCGGCCAGGGCAATCGCCAGCGTAAACACCACAAAACCGGCCAGTGCGATCCAGTGCGGGACCGGCGTATCCTTCCAGACCCCTTGGGAAATAAAGCGGGAGAATTGTTTTGGCAGCAGCCGGGCCCGGCTGCTGCGATCAGGCGAAGACATCAATCAGGTATCCGTAAGCGTAAAGTGACCGGAAATCGTACTTTCCGCACCCCCTTGCGGCGACCATGAA
>DASWJX010000350.1:0-3452 GCA_036396915.1 Geopsychrobacteraceae bacterium
CACCGCGGTGCCGTTGGAGACGACCGCGACCAGGTTGCCCTTGGCGGTATACTCATAGGCATCGTTGGGATTTTTTTCGATTTCCAGGCAGGGCTCGGCTACGCCGGGGCTGTAGGCCAGCGACAGGTCGCGGCTGGTGGCACAGGGTTTGGTGGTTATGACCTCGATCTTACCTTTACGGCCCATACTGTGATATTCGAGTGCGTCGCTCTTTTTCGACATGGTCATTTTTCCTCCGGAAAGTTTTTTTTGCCTGCAGCGGCGGGAAACAATTGCAGGGTGGTCGTTCGTTTTCTTCACCTGCAATCTGCTCTAGAGACATTCCTGCTCGACAGTGGGTTTAAACAGCGGTAAAGAAATATAGCCAAATTAAATAAAAGTCAAGAAGTGTCGTATACGATAAAATGAACTCAGAAATTAGTCGCAATGCTGATGCCAATCCGGCAATAATACCCGATATTTCATGCAAAGCATTTAATAGAACGAGTCTTTCGGTGGAAAATGTCTGATTTATCTACCGCCATCTCTTGCAAACCATGAAAAACCGAAACATTATGGCCAAAACCGGCCACAACGATTTAGATGACTGATATCTTTTCCCTTAAAGGTGATGCGAGGTTGAATCGATAATGGTACGGATCGGGGTTTTATCTGATACGCATCTGACAGCCCTTGCCGACGCAGCTGTCCTGGCTGAATATCTGAGCAAGGGTCCGTTTGCCGGAGTCGATGCGATCCTGCATGCCGGCGATATGGTGCATCCTCAATTGATCGACTGTTTTCATCCGATCCCCTGTTATGCAGTGCGCGGCAACATGGATGAAGCCGTCGCCGGCATTCCGAACAAGCGGGTCATCGGTTTCGAAGGCAAGCGGATCGGTCTGATCCATGGCTGGGGACTGAGAAGCGGGCTGGAGGGACGTGTCATCGCGGAATTCTCCGACAAGCAGATCGATTGCCTGGTCTTCGGCCACAGCCACTTTCCCGTCTGCAGACAGCAGGGAGACCTGCTGCTGTTCAATCCCGGCAGCCCGACCGATCGCCGTTGTGCGCCGAAGCATACGGTGGGCATGCTGACGATTGATGCCGACGGAATCCGCGGCGAGATCATCGACCTGGAGTAAGCTGCGGGTCGAACAACAGATCTTTGCTCTCCGTTCGGACCATGTTATCTTTTTTTCTATTTTCCTGGACTTGATGACAAAAGGTGACTTGAGATCATGGTGGAACTATTTGTCAAGGGCGGACCGCTGATGTACCCGATCCTGATCTGCTCGATGCTTGCCTGGGCGATCTTTTTCGAGCGCTGGTGGGTTTTTTCCCGGGTGCAAAAACATCTGCGCCCCCTGACGCTTGAAGTAGAGCGACTGTATCGTTCGGGGTTGATCGATGAGGCGGTCGATCTCTGCCGGCGCACGCCGCTGCCGCTGGCCCGGTTGCTGCTGGTGGTATTGCGCCAGGCCGGTGCCGGTCGCAGTGCCATAAAAAGCCAGGTGGAAGAGGTCGGGGCAAGAGAGATCGCCGCGCTGGAACGTTATCTGGGGCTGCTCGGCACGATCGCCACGATCACTCCGCTGCTCGGGCTGCTGGGGACGGTACTCGGCATGATCCGCGCCTTTACCGTGATCGCCACCGAAGGCGTCGGCACTCCGGCCACCCTGGGCGGCGGCATTTCCGAAGCGTTGATCACCACCGCCGCCGGATTGTCCGTCGCGGTTCCGGTGATCCTGCTGCACAAATACCTGTCCAGCCGGGTCGATCGATTGACGCTCGACCTGGAAGAGTATTCGATGCAGGTCGTCGATCTGGTCGGAGAGTGAGGTCATGGCTTTTCGTCGTCGCCTGAAGGATACGCCGCGCGTCGACCTGACCCCGATGGTCGACGTGGTGTTTCTGCTGCTGATCTTTTTTATGATCTCCACCACCTTTGTCGAGAGCCAGGGCTTGTCGATCAAGCTGCCCAAGGCCTCGGCGAAAAAAATCCCCCGTCAAGCCGAAGAGGTCCAGGTCTACCTGTCCAAGGAGGGTGAGATCTTTTTTCAGAACGAGCAGCTCAGCCTTGAGCAGCTGCAGGCGCGGCTAAACGGTTACGCCGACAACGCCCGTGGTATACTGTTTCTGCTGATGGCCGATCGCGAAGCGCAGCACGGCGGGGTGGTGCAGTTGATGGAGCTGGCCAAGCAGGCCGGCTTCGAAAAGCTGGCGATCGCCACGGAGCAAAAAGAGCAGCGGATGTTGCCGTGACGGCACTTTGATCCCGATTTTCACGTTAGCCCACAGGAGTTCAGATGAGCGACAAAACCATTGCCATCGTCACGGGAGGGGGGGACTGCCCCGGTTTGAACGCGGTTATCCGCGGGGTGGTGCTGACCGCTGTCGGTCGCTACGGCTGGCGGGTGATCGGAATCGAAGACGGCTTCGACGGACTGGTCGGCGAACCGCGCTGGCGTGAATTGACTCCCGATTCCGTGCGCGGCATTTTGCCGCGCGGCGGAACCATCCTCGGCACCAGCAACCGGGGCAATCCGTTCAGCTATCCGACGCTGCGCAACGGCAAAACCGAGCTGGTCGATATTTCGTCCCGGGTCCTGGACAATTTCCGCGCGATCGGGGCCGATGTGCTGATCGCCGTCGGCGGCGACGGGACCCTGAAGATCGCTCACGGGTTGTCCCTGGCGGGGTTGCCGGTGGTCGGCGTGCCCAAGACCATCGACAACGACCTGCGCGCCACCGATGTCACTTTCGGTTATCGCACCGCCGTCGCCATTGTCACCGAAGCCCTCGATCGTTTGCATACCACCGCGGAAAGTCATCACCGGGCGATGATCGTCGAGGTGATGGGGCGCGATGCCGGCTGGATCGCGCTGGAGTCCGGGATTGCCGGTTCCGCCGATGTCATTCTGATTCCGGAAATTCCCTACGATGTCGGTCAGCTCTGCCGCGCGGTGGATCAGCGGCGCAATAGTGGCAGCAAATACTCCATTATCGTGGTTGCCGAAGGTGCCTTCCCCCGGCAGGGCAGCAAGGTCCTGCAGAAAAGTGCCGCCAGCAACTTAGGCGTGGAACGGCTCGGCGGCGTCGGCCACAGGGTGGCCGAACAACTCGGTCGCTGCCTGGATATGGAGACCCGCGCCGTAATTCTCGGCCACCTGCAGCGCGGCGGATCGCCCACACCCTATGACCGGATCCTGGCCTCGCGCTTCGCCGTCAGAGCCGTTGAGCTGATCGCCGGCGAACAGTACGGACGGATGGTGGCGTTGAAGGGGAAGACGGTTACGGATGTCGAGATCGATGCGGCCATTGCGCATCTGAACTGTGTCGATCCAAACGGGGAACTGGTCAGCACCGCGGAAGCGCTGGGGATCAGTTTCGGCCGGTGACCGTTTTTTTCGAACTCATCGAAAACTCCTGAGCGGTGCGTTTAGTTCCGGAGGTGGGATTTGTCGTCTGTC
>DASWJX010000351.1:0-2272 GCA_036396915.1 Geopsychrobacteraceae bacterium
CAGCGACAGGTGCATGCTGGCGATAAACGCGGCCTGCGTCTCGGCGGTCACCGGCTTGCCGCCCATCAGGATCGAAAAAACGATGGTGATGATGGTCATGCTGGTCATCATCCCCAGGGTCCGCATGCTGGAATTGAGCCCGGAGGCGACACCGAGATAACGGGGCGGGACGCTGCCCATGATGACGCTGACGTTGGGCGAGGAGAACAGGGCGAAGCCGATGCCGAGCAGGGTCAGGGTCGCGATCACCAGCGGCAAGCCGGTGCCGGCGCTGAAAGTGGAGGCCATGCCGAGGCCGACGGCGCAGAGCAGCATGCCGACCGTGGCCACCCGCTCCGCCGGATAGCGATCGGACAGGCGGCCGCACAGCGGCGAAAGCACGGCCTGCAGGAGCGGCTGGACGATCAGCACCGAGCCCGCCTGCTGCGGGCTCAGCCCCTTGACATACTGCAGGTAGAGGCTGAGAAAGAAGGTGACGCCGAAGGTCGCGGCATAATTGAACAGCGCGGCCAGATTGCTCAGGGCGAAGACCCGGTTTTGCCGCAGCAGTCCGACATTGAGAACCGGATGCGCGCTGCGTGCCTCGAAGGCCAGGAACAGCGCCAGTCCGAGCAGGCCGATGCCGGTCAGACTCCAGGCCCACAGCCCCCGGTCGAGGTTGGAAGCCCCGCAGATCAGCAGCAGGATGGCGCAGGCGTAAATCAGGCTCCCCTGCCAGTCGAACGGCTCGCCCCGGGCGTCGGCCCACTCGCCCCTGAATTTCGCCAGCGACACCAGATAGGCAACAATCCCGAAGGGGACACTCAGATAGAAAATCGAGCGCCAGCCGAAGGCCGTCACCAGCATGCCGCCGAAAAAAGGACCGCAGGAGATCCCGGCATAGACACTGGCCACGGCGATCCCCAGCGCCCGCCCGCGCTCTTCGGCCGGAAACACCGAGACGACGATCGCCATGGTCGTCGCCATCACCATCGAACCGCCCATGCCCTGCAGAAAACGCAAAGCGATGACCGTCTCGATCGACCAGGCCTGGGAGAGCAGACCGCCGACCATGGTGAACAGGATCAGCCCGTACTGGAAGATCCGCCGGCGGCCGTGGATATCCCCCAGCCGCCCCATGGCCAGCAGAAAGATCGACGCGGAGAGCACGTAGGTGGTCTCCACCAGCCCCAGTTGAATGGCGCTGGCGTTAAACTCGCGGCCCATGACCGGCAGCGACACCCCCACCGCCGACATCATGAACGGCATCAGAAAGTGCGCCACGCAGACGACAAACAGGGTGGCGCGGCGGGAAACAGGTTGCTCCATCGATGATCCCTCGGCTGATTCCGAAAACCGTCCCCGCGCTGGGGACGGGAAACGGCCATCTTGCCCTGTCTTGGCGCAACGGTCGAGCAAATTTTCCGGGGTTTTTGCGCAGGCAGCAGCGTTGGGAGTGGTGACGCTCTGCGGCTGACGAAAGAGCCGGCCGCGGCGCTCGGCATCGTGCTGGTCTTTCGTCCCCGACTGCTGCAGAATCTTTACGCCACGGTCGCCCTGCTCGGCGCAGCGATCCTGAGCACCGGGGTGGTACTGATCATCAAACAAAACCCGGCTTCCGACAAACCGTAAATCCCGCTCTTCTTCAACAAAAATCGGCGTCTTGGACGATATTCAGGAAGCGAACGAAAGCACCGACCAGCCCGATATGTCCAGATCCGCTGCCTTCGGCACAGGTTGTACTTTCTTAGCGTAGCGAGCAGGGTTCCACAACGTTAGTTTCATCCCCCCTTGCCTCTGGCGGTGCCTGAAGAGCCTTGCCATGCTCATTCATTGCGCGCCGGCGGTTTTGCGGTATCGTGGTAGAAAACGATGCACGAGACCGCAACGGACGGTCGCATAAGCCGCGAAGGAGAGAGTCATGAACGCGATTGCGCAAGGTTCCGCGACACCGGCCAGCGGGCCGGTTACTCTGCTGATTGCGACCCGCAAGGGTGCCTGGTTGCTCAAGGGGGACAGCGGACGCCGGGGGTGGCAGATCGAAGGGCCCATCTTTCTGGGCCACATCGTGCACCACATGGTGCTCGATCCGCGTGACCGGCGCACCCTGCTGATGGCGGCGCGCACGGGACACCTGGGCCCGACCGTCTTCCGCTCCGCCGACGGCGGCAAGAGCTGGCAGGAGGCGTCCCGGCCGCCGGCCTTCCCGAAGGCGCCCGAGGGGAGCAAGGGGCGCGTGGTCGACCACGTCTTCTGGCTCTCGCCCGGACACCCGAGCGAGCCGGGCGTCTGG
>DASWJX010000352.1:0-8006 GCA_036396915.1 Geopsychrobacteraceae bacterium
AAGCGCTTTCGCGGGGTGGAGCCCGCGCCGGCGGGGATCCGTTACAATTTCAGGAACTGGTATGTCCCGCAGGGCGAGCAGAAATACAGCCGCTGATGCGACGCCAGCAACCTTGATACTTTCGCAAGAAAGCAAAATAGCAGATGGCCAGGCAAAAAGCGCCAAATGCAAGGCGCGCACTTGTCGAGCCATGAGACGTACTTATGTACGTCGAAGCAGCGAGAGCAAGTGCAGCAACGCAGCAGTTGGTGAGTTTTTGCGACGCCATCAACCTTTAATGTCGAACCGGGAACAGCGCCTCTTATGTTGCAGTATCTGACCAAACGCCTGTTGATGATGATTCCGCTGCTGCTGGGGATCACCCTGATCTCTTTCGTGGTCATCCACCTGGCTCCCGGGGAGCCGACCGATCTGCAGACCCAGCTCAACCCCCAGGCGAGCAGCGAACTTCAGGACCGCTTGCGGGTTCAGTACGGGCTGGATCAGCCGCTGCACGTGCAGTACCTCCGCTGGCTGGGCAGGCTGGTGCGGCTCGATTTCGGCGAATCGTTCGCGCTCGATCACCGCCCGGTTCTGGACAAGATCCTGGAGCGGCTGCCGATCACCATTTTGCTGAATCTGCTGTCGATTATCCTGATTCTGGCGGTTGCCATGCCGCTGGGGGTCATTTCCGCCGTGCGCCGCAACTCCCTGTTCGATCGCGCCACGACGGTGCTGGTCTTCGTCGGTTTCGCCACGCCGTCGTTCTGGCTGGCGCTGCTGCTGATGGACTGGTTCGGCGTCCGGCTCGGCCTGCTGCCGATCTCCGGGATCAAGTCGCTCGGCTACGAATACCTGAGTTTCGGCGGCCAGCTGCTCGATCGCATCCGGCACCTGATATTGCCGGTGTTCATCTCCGCGCTCGGCGGACTGGCCGGTTTTTCCCGCTATATGCGGTCCAATATGCTCGAGGTCGTCCGCCAGGATTACATTCTGACCGCCCGCGCCAAGGGTCTCCCCGAACGGGTGGTGATCTACAAGCATGCCCTGCGCAACGCCCTGCTGCCGGTGATCACCATCCTCGGTCTGTCGGTTCCAGGACTGATCGGCGGCAGCGTGATTTTCGAAACGATTTTTGCGATCCCCGGCATGGGCAAGCTGTTTTACGACGGGGTGATGATGCGCGACTATCCGCTGATCATGGGCATCCTGGTCATGGGCGCGGTGCTGACCCTGATCGGTAACATGCTGGCCGATATCTCCTACGCCCTGGCCGATCCGCGAATCCGTCAAGGGCAGGGCGAACAGTAACCCGGCGCTGAGTAAAAGAGGGCATCATGGACAACCAGCCGACCAAACTCGGGGAAATGTTGCTGCAGGCCGGGCTGATCGATCAGTTTCAGCTCGAATCGGCGCTCTCCTATCAGCGCAATGTGGGCGGGCGGATCGGCAGCGCACTGGTCAAGCTCGGTTACATTGCCGAGCAGACGATACTCGACTATCTCGGCGCGCAATCCCGCTTTCCCCGCATCGACCTGCAGGCGGTCACCGTGGCCCGGGCGGTCCTGAGCATGATTCCTGCGGCAAAGCTGTACAAATGCATGGCTTTCCCGGTCGAGCTGCGCAAGGATGGCGCCGGCAAGTCCCTGGTGGTGGCCATGACCGATCCGACCAACCTGCTGATGATCGACGATCTGCAATTCATGGCGGGCTGCCGGGTGGTTCCGGTGGTCGCCGCCGAGGCCGAGATTCTGTCGGCGCTGAACCGTCATTTTGCCGGCGGCAATCCGCTACCGTCTCCGCCGCCGGCTGATTTCGATCAGATTCGACTGCCGGGCGATGCCTCCGCGGCTGAGCGGCTGGACCGGCTGCTGGCCTTGCTGCAGGAAAAAGGGATTCTGACCCGGCGCGAAGCGGACAAGCTTAAATAACCACCGGAAAGGTAAACTGTTTTGTTGTCTCGACGTTCATTCTGGCGCGAAGTGATCTGGCAGCGCCTGCGGCATAATCGGATGGCGCTGGCCGGGGGGCTGATCGTCCTCGGCATGTTTGTCATGGCGGCCGCGGCGTCCCTGGTCGGCGGCGATCCCGCCGCCATCGATGTCAGCCAGAGTCTGCAGCCGCCGAGTCTGGCCCATCCGCTCGGCACCGATGATCTGGGCCGCGGCGTTCTGCTGCGCCTGTTGTACGGGGCGCGGATTTCGCTGCTGGTCGGTTTCGTCGCGGTCGGCATCTCCAGTCTGATCGGCATTGTGCTGGGCGCCCTGGCCGGCTATTACAGCGGCTGGACCGATACCCTGATCATGCGCTTTGTCGATATCATGCTCTGCTTTCCGACCTTTTTCCTGATTCTTGCCGTGATCGCCTTCCTCGAACCGTCGATCTGGAATATCATGATCGTCATCGGCATGACCAGCTGGATGGGGGTGGCGCGCCTGATCCGCGCCGAATTTCTGTCCCTGCGCGAGCGGGATTTCGTTCAGGCGGCGCGCGCGCTCGGCGGCTCCGATCTGCGCCTGATTTTCCGGCATATTCTGCCGAATGCGCTGGCGCCGGTTCTGGTCTCCGCCACCCTGGGGGTCGCCGGGGCGATTCTGACCGAGAGCGCCCTGTCGTTTCTGGGGATCGGCGTTCAGCCGCCGACGCCGTCTTGGGGCAATATGCTGATCACCGGCAAACAGACGCTGGGCAGCGCCTGGTGGCTTTCGGTGTTTCCCGGCCTGGCGATCCTGATCACGGTGCTCGGCTATAACTTGCTGGGCGAGGGGATTCGCGATGCCCTTGATCCGAGGTTGAAGGAATGACACGTCTTGACTGCACAACGCCGGTCGCTCTCATGGAAGGCCGGATGCGGGCTCTGGAACGGGGCGATTTCGGTCTGATTTATGACAGCTATCATCGCCAGGCGCCTTTTCTCGGCCACTTTTCCGACAAGGCCGAGTATCTGGACTTTGCCGACCGGCAGTTGCGCGGTATGGCGCTGACCGGCTGGCGGATTCTGCGCCGGCGCGAGCGGGCCGGCGGTGAGGTGGAGATCCTGCTCTGGATGCGGATCGGAACGGGACCTGCGGCGCAGGATCTGTTCGAGCTGGCCCGCCTGATCGATACCGAGCACGGCTGGCGTTATCATTCCGCCCAGAAACTGACCCGCGAAGACTACCCTGGCCCCGCCGAGCTGATCGATTTTGAACATTTCGATCAGGCCGCCCTGAAAATCCGGTTCTGAACAGGCGCTCATGCCCGAACTTCCCGAAGTAGAAACCACCCGTCTGGGGATCGAGCCGCTGATCAGCGGCTGCCGCATTGCCCGCGTCGAGCTGCGCGTGCCCAAATTGCGCTGGCCGCTCGATCCGCGACTGCCCGCACTGCTGGTCGGGCAGTCGATCCGTTCGGTCGGCCGGCGAGCCAAGTATCTGCTCTTTTACCTGGATGCGGGCTGCCTGCTGCTGCACCTGGGGATGACCGGCAACCTGCGGGTCGTCCCGCAAAGCAGCCCCGCCGCGAAACATGATCATGTCGATATCTGTTTTGTCGACGGCCGCTGTCTGCGTTTCAGCGATCCGCGGCGTTTCGGCGCCCTGCTCTTTGTGCCGGATCAGCCGCTGGAACATCCGCTGCTGAGCAAGCTCGGCCCGGAGCCGCTTTCGGCGGAACTCGACGGCCGCTATCTTTATCGACGCTCGCGCAACCGCACGCTGCCGGTCAAGCCGTTCATCATGGATCAGCAGATCGTCGTCGGTGTCGGCAATATCTACGCCAGCGAAGCGCTGTTCATGGCCGGCATCCGACCCGGGCGGGCGGCCGGGCGGATTTCCGAAAAAGCCTACGCGCGCCTGACAGAAGCGATCAAGCAGGTGCTGCGGGCGGCGCTCGCCGCCGGCGGGACGACCTTTTCCGATTTTCGCCGGGTGGACGGCAGACCGGGCTATTTCAAGCAGCAATTGCTGGTCTACGGCAGAGAGGGCGAGCCCTGTCCGCGCTGCGCCGCCGTCATCGTTGCGATCCGGCTCGGCCAGCGTTCAACCTTTTATTGCCGCCGCTGCCAGTCCTAGCAGCCGGTCGGACGCTTCATGAGCCGGCCCTTTATCCAGCCGGCTTTTCCCTTGACGGCCAAGTTGTCTAAAGGTTATCTTTCAAAACTTAATTTTTTGCAAAAAAGGACGCTCATCTCATGGAAGAACTGAACGATCTGCTTCGGCAAAGACGTGCGAAAATAGAGGGCTACCGCGAAGCGGGCATCAACCCGTTTGCCAACGATTTCCGCGTTTCGCACAGTGCGGCGCAGATTGCCGAGCTGCATGTCGACGACGATGCCGATGCGCTTCAGGAAGGTCAGTCCAGCTATGCGATCGCCGGCCGCATCATGGCCCGCCGCGATTTCGGCAAGGCGGCATTTCTGCAATTACAGGACGGCAGCGGCCGCTTTCAGATATACGTTGCCAAGAACCTGATCGGCGACGAAAACTTCGAACTGTTCCGCAAACTCGACATCGGCGACATCATCGGTGTGAGCGGGACCCCGTTTCGGACCAAGACCGATGAGCTTTCCCTGCGGGCCGGCGAGGTTCGCCTGCTGACCAAATCGCTGTTGCCGCTGCCGGAAAAATGGCACGGTCTGACCGACGTGGAGACCCGCTATCGGCAGCGTTATCTCGACCTGGTGGTGAATCCGGAGGTCCGCGAAGTGTTTCGCAAGCGCAGCCGCATCGTCAGTCTGATGCGCAACTTCATGGTGGAGAGGAACTACCTTGAAGTCGAGACGCCGATGATGCAGCCGGTGGCCGGAGGGGCTACCGCCAAGCCGTTCGTTACCCATCACAATACCCTGAAGATGGATCTGTTTCTGCGCATCGCTCCCGAGCTTTACCTGAAGCGCCTGGTGGTGGGCGGTTTTGACCGGGTGTTCGAGATCAATCGGAACTTCCGCAATGAAGGGATTTCGATCCAGCACAATCCGGAATTCACCATGATGGAATTCTATCAGGCCTATGCCACCTATCACGATCTGATGGACCTGACCGAGGAACTCATCAGCCAGGTGGCCAAAGAGGTGTGCGGCGGTTTTGTGATCCCCTACGGCGGCAAAGAGGTCGACCTGACCCCGCCCTGGGACCGTCTGACCCTGAAGGATGCGATCATCAAGTACGGCCAGGTCGATGCGGCGGTCCTTGAGGACCGCGACCAGTCCTACGCTTATGCCGTGCGGCTCGGTCTCGACCTGGACAAAACCATCGGCCACGGCAAACTGCTGGCGGAAATCTTCGACGAGGTGGTCGAGCCGAACCTCTGGCAGCCGACCTTTATCACCGAATATCCGACCGAAATTTCCCCCCTGTCGCGGAAAAATGACGCCAATCCCGAGGTCGTGGACCGTTTCGAATTATTCATCGTCGGTCGTGAACTGGCCAATGCTTTTTCCGAGCTGAACGATCCGCTCGATCAGAAGGAGCGTTTTCACCAGCAGTTGCAGGAAAAGGCCGCCGGTGACGAGGAAGCCCACGCCATGGACGACGACTATATCCGCGCCCTCGAGTACGGGCTGCCGCCGACGGCGGGCGAGGGGATCGGCATCGACCGTTTGGTGATGCTGCTGACCGATTCCGCATCGATTCGCGATGTCATCCTCTTTCCGCAACTCAGACCGGAAGTCGGCTGAGTTTCCCGAGACGGCCCCTTTAGATGTCCTACGAATGGTTCATCAGCCTGCGCTATCTGCGCGCCAAGCGCAAGCAGACCTTCATCTCGGTGATCTCCTTTATCTCCATCGCCGGAGTGACGCTCGGCGTGGCGGCGCTGATCCTGGTGCTGGCCGTGATGACCGGTTTTACCGACGGCGTGCGCCAGCAGATTCTCGGCAACGTGCCGCATGTTCTCGCCCAGCGTTTCGGCGAGGGGATGGAGGATCACCAGGCGTTTGTCGCGCAGGCCGAGAGCGCGGCGCACGTGGTCTCGGTTGCGCCTTTTGTGTCGAAGGAAGCGATGCTGGTGTCGCGCGGCAATGTGGCGGCGGTAAGTGTCAAGGGCGTGGAAGCGCGCCACAAGATTTTTCGGCAAGCGCTGCTGACGATCGACGACCAGGCGGCGGAGGCGCTGCTGTTTGACGATGCCGCCGAGCGACCGGGCATCATTATCGGCATCGACACGGCCACCAGCATCGGGGTCGCCGTGGGCGATTCGATCAATGTCATCCCGCCGCTGTTCAACATTACCCCGTTCGGCATGATGCCCAAGATGAAGCCGTTTCGGGTGGTCGGCATCTTTGAAAAACAGAGCAGTTTGATCGACAGCTTTTACGCCTACATCCCGCTTGCCGTGGCGCAGAACTTTTTCGACATGCAGGGCAAGGTGAGCGGGATCGAAATCGAGGTCGATCGTTTCGACCTGGCGCCCGAAGTTGCCGAGAACCTGAGCCGGAGCTTCGATTTTCCCTATATCATCCGCCCCTGGCAGAGTCTGTACGGCTCCTTCCTGTCGGCGCTCAAGCTGGAAAAGCTCGGGCTGTTCATCGTGCTGGCGATCATTGTGCTGGTGGCCGCGTTCAATATCGCCACCACCCTGATCATGGTGGTGATGGAAAAACATCGCGACATCGCCGTCCTGCGCGCCATGGGTGCCAATGCGCGCAGCATCATGAAAATTTTCGTGCTGGAGGGCTTCATAGTCGGAATCATCGGCACGACCATGGGGGCCGCGCTCGGTGTCACCCTGGCCCATTACGCCGACGCGATTATCAAGGCGCTCGAACGGCAGTTCCACATCAAGATCTTTGATCAGGCCGTTTACGGCATGGAGCGGTTCCCGTCCGAGGTCGTGGTCTCCGATGTCGTCGCCGTGGTGGTGGTGGCGATGACCATTTCCCTTTCGGCAACCATCTATCCCGCCTGGCGCGCTTCGCGGATGGATCCGGCCGAAACCCTGCGCTACGAATAGGTACAGACGATGATCGAAGTGCAGCAGCTGTGCAAAAATTTCGTGACGGCCGGCGGGAATATCCGGGTGCTGCGCGATCTGGACCTGAAGGTCGGCGACGGCGAGCGGATCGCCGTCGTCGGACGTTCCGGAGCCGGAAAAACCACCCTGATGCATATCCTCGGCGGCATCGATCGCCCGAGCAGCGGTCGGGTGCTGTTTGACGGCGAGGATATCTTTGCCCTGCAGGGGGCGCGGCTGGATCAGTTTCGCAATCGTGCAGTGGGCTTCATTTTCCAGTTCCATCAGCTGCTTCCGGAATTCACCGCGCTGGAAAATGTGATGATGCCGCTGCTGATCGGGCGCATCGACCGGAAACCGGCGGCAGCGCAGGCGGAGGCGCTGCTCTCCGAGGTCGGCCTGGCAGAGCGGCTGGAGCATAAGCCCGGGGCGCTTTCCGGTGGCGAACAGCAACGGGTGGCGATCGCCAGAGCCCTGATCCGGCAACCGCGACTGCTGCTGGCCGACGAGCCGACCGGCAATCTGGACAGCCGGACCTCGGACGAGATCATGGCCCTGCTCGATCGTCTGCATCGCAGTCGCGGCCTGACCATGGTCATTGTGACCCACAACGCGCCGCTGGCGGCCTGTCTCGATCGAACGCTGCACATGGAAGACGGCCAGCTGGCCGGCGATGTTCTGAATTGATGTTTTTGTAGGAAAGCTAAGAGGATGCTTTTGCAAAAAAGCATCCACATGGATGGCTAAGCAAAAAGCGCCAAATGCAAGGCGCGCGATTGTCGAGCAATGAGGCGTACATAGGTACGTCGAAGCAGCGAGAGCAATTGCAGCAACGCAGCAGTTGGTGAGTTTTTGCGACGCCATCAAAGAGGGTAGATTAATTTATATGTATTTTCGTTGTTTGTTTGTCGTCTTTCTGCTGCTGCTGATGACCGGACTTGCCGCGGCGGCGAATTATCAAATCGCCGATGTGGTGATCGCCGGGACCGACCGGGTTTCCAACGCCAGTATCCGATCGGTCCTGAACATTGTGCCGGGGCAGATCGTCACCTCGGAAGAGATCGATCAGGCGCTGCGGGATATTTTTGCTCTCGGCC
>DASWJX010000353.1:0-20167 GCA_036396915.1 Geopsychrobacteraceae bacterium
ATATCGGCGATCTCCCTGACGCCGCCGCCGACCGTCAGCGGCATGAAGACCCGCTCGGCGGTGCGGCGCACCACGTCGAGAATGATGCCGCGATTGTCGCTGGAAGCGGTGATGTCGAGAAAGGTCAGCTCGTCGGCGCCCTGCTCGCAGTAGGCCTCGGCCGCCTCGACCGGATCGCCGGCATCGCGCAGGCCGACGAAATTGACCCCCTTGACCACGCGGCCGTCCTTGACGTCGAGACAGGGGATAATGCGTTTGGTTAACATGGTTTCAAGCCTTATACTGATTGAAAATCCACTCACGCCCGTTCGCTTCGCTCACTCAAGACGCCAAGGCGCAGAGTAGAGACGTTTCCTGGTTTGCCGATACGACCGGAGAGTTGACGGTTATTTTCTTTTTTTCCAGCAGTCGGGATGGCGGTGAAGATTCATGACCGCGAGAATCTGCAGTTCGTTATTATCGATTGCGTAGATGATTCCGTAAGGAAACCTCCTCACCAGGGAGCGCCTGACTTCCCCTTGCAACAGGGGCCAAGCCTCGGGATACTCGATGGAACGTTTAATGGTTGCGTAGACTTCCAGCGCAAAACCGTAACCGAGACCGGGTTCGATATCCTCATAATAGTCAATCGCTCGATTGAATTCGTCTTCGGCCTCGGGATGAAATGAATAAGTCACACTCCAAACCGCTGGTGAATCTTTTCGAAGACCGCCTGTCCGGAGACAGTTTTCACCTTGCCGGACCTCAACTCAGCCAGTCTTTGGCGGGCGACCTCCGCCCAGGCGTCATCGATATCCGACTCCGGCTGATTGAGGCTGCGCAATAGGGAATCGACGATCCGGGCACGATCCTCAACCGGCAACATGACGGCTTCGTTGATCAATTCCTGGGTATTCATTTCGGACCTCCGCTTTCCTTATTCACTCAACCATTTGAGCAGCTTCTTGCGTGCATCTTCATGACTGACGATGCGCCCGTCACGGACGGCTCGCTCGCCCTTTGCGACTCCCTCCAGAATCCGGCGTGCCTGCCGGTCTTGGTCGGTGATAGCTTCGACGTGCATGGATTCAGCTCCGTTCGTCATAACAAACAATTTCACTTTATCACTATTGCACATTTCAAGCCGCGCCTTCACCGGCCGAGCCGGACGGGGGTTCAATTTTCTCGGCGTCTTCTTCAATCGCCAGAGCTGCAAAGTTTGCGAACGCGCCCTGGCCCAACTCACCGCCGTGGCGAGACGGTCAACTCCTTATTCAGCGGATCTCCCCCTTGGCCAGCGCCACCGCCTCACGCAGATCGATGGCTCCGGAGTAGATCGCCTTGCCGGTAATCACCCCGGTCACGCCGGAGGCTTCGATGGCCATCAGCCGGCGGATATCGTCCAGGGTCGACAAGCCGCCGGAGGCAATCACCGGGATGCTGATCGCTTCGGCCAGCGCCCTGGTCGCCGCGATGTTCGGCCCCTGCATCATGCCGTCACGGGCGATGTCGGTGTAGATGATCGCCTCGACCCCGAAGCCTTCCATCTCCCTGGCCATTTCGGCGGCCGGCTTTTCGGTGACGTCGGCCCAGCCGCGCACCGCCACCAGGCCGTCCCTGGCGTCGATGCCGACCACGATCCGCCCCGGAAACCGCCTGCAGGCTTCCGCCACCAGCTCCGGATGCTCCTTGGCCACCGTGCCGAGAATCACCCGCTCGATGCCCAGCTCAAGATAGGCCTCGATAGTCGCCAGGTCGCGGATGCCGCCGCCCAGTTCGCAGGGGATGTCGATCGCCGCGACGATCGCCTTGATCGCCGCCCGGTTCTTCGGCACGCCGGCAAAGGCCCCGTCGAGATCGACGATGTGCAGCAGTTCGCCGCCCTGCTCCTGCCAGATGCGGGCCTGAGCGGCCGGGTCGTCATGATAAACGGTATCTTTTTCCATCAGCCCCTGTTCCAGACGGACACAGCGGCCTTGCTTCAGATCGATAGCGGGGAGGATGATCATGTTACAGCGCTCCAAAATTCTTGAAAATGTTCAGGCCGATGTCCTGGCTCTTCTCCGGGTGAAACTGGGTCGCCATGATGTTGTCGCGCCACAGCGAGGCGCAGAATTCGACGCTTCCATAACGGCAGCTGGCGGCCACATCGTCGCGCTGTTCCGCCGCACAGTAATAGGAGTGGACAAAGTAGACGAAACTGCCGTCCGCGATCCCGGCCAGCAGCGGCGAGGGTTGCTGAATATGAAGCGTGTTCCAGCCCATGTGCGGCACCTTCAAGCGCTCGCCCCCCTCCTCCATGCCGGACGGGAAGCGCACCACCTTGCCCGGGATCAGACCCAGCCCCTGATGGCGGCCGAACTCTTCGCTTTCATCGAACAGCATCTGCATGCCGACGCAGATCCCGAGCATCGGCTTGCCGGCCCTGACATGCTCCAGCAGCGGCTCGACGAATCCGCCCCGGCGCAGGTTGGCGATGCAGTCGCGAAAAGCGCCGACGCCCGGCAGCACAATCTTGTCGGCGGTCTCGATGGCGTGCGGATCGGCACTGACCCGCGCCGCGAAGCCCAGTTTTTCAAAGGCCTTTTCAACACTGCGCAGGTTACCCATTTCATAATCGATGATGTTAATCATGAATCGCTATTCCAGTTTCCCTTTGGTCGACAGTACGCCCTCAATCCGCGGATCGATACCGGTCGCCTGGTCGAGAGCGCGGCCAAACGCCTTGAAGATTCCCTCAATGATGTGATGCAGGTTGTCGCCGTACGCCAGGTTGACGTGGATATTGGCCCCGGCGTGGTTGCAGAACGCGACGAAAAACTCCTCGACCAGTTCGGTGTCGAACTCCCCGACCTTGGCTTTCGGCAGCGCGACATTGAAGACCAGAAACGGCCGGCCGGAGAAATCGATGATCACCGAAGCCAGCGCTTCGTGCATCGGCATGGTCGCGCGGCCGAAACGCCGCACCCCGGCCTTGTCGCCGAGGGCCTGCCTGAACGCCTCGCCGAGCACGATGCCCAGATCTTCAACCGTGTGATGGGCGTCGATCTCGATATCGCCGCTGGCCCTGACGGTCAGGTCGAAAAAACCGTGCCGGGCCACCGCCGCAAGCATGTGATTGAAAAAGGGCACCGGGCTTTCGATCTGATGCTGTCCGGAGCCGTCCAGCTTGAGCTCGATGCTGATATCGGTTTCCCTGGTTTCGCGATGGACTTTTGCTGTTCGTGACATCTCGGTCTCCTGTAGGGGCGCCCCCCCTGTGGCCGCCCGGGCAGGCACAGGGGCCCGCCCCTGCATATGCAATTTTATTCTTCCAAACGGATCGATACCGACCTGCCGTGCGCCTCCAGCCCTTCCAGTTCGGCGATCTGGATAATCTCCTTGCCGAGCCGCTGCAATCCGGCCCTTGAAAAGGAAACGATGCTCGATTTCTTGACGAAATCATCCAGCGACAAGGGTGAAAAAAAGCGGGCGGTGCCGCCGGTCGGCAGGGTATGGTTCGGCCCGGCCAGGTAATCCCCGGCCGCTTCCGGCGTGTAATGGCCCATGAAAATCGCGCCGGCATGCCGGATCCGCGGCAGGATGGCAAACGGGTTGTCGACCGCCAGCTCCAGGTGTTCGGGGGCAATCCGGTTGGAAAAGGCGATCGCCTCATCCAGATCCCGGGCCAGAATGATCGCGCCATACTCCTCAATCGAGCGGCGGGCGATGCTCTCGCGCGAGAGTTGCCGCAACTGCGTCTCGACTTCGGCCCGGACCGCCAGCGCCATTGTTTCGCAACTGGTCACCAGCAGCGAAGAGGCCAGCTCGTCATGTTCCGCCTGCGAGAGCAGATCGGCGGCGATGTGCGCGGCGTTACCGCTGCCGTCGTTGATCACCAGAATCTCGCTGGGTCCGGCGATCATGTCGATAGCGACCTGGCCGAACACCAGCTGCTTGGCGGTGGCGACATAGATATTGCCCGGCCCGGTGATTTTGTCGACCCTCGGCACGCTGGCGGTTCCGTAGGCCAGCGCCGCCACCGCCTGGGCGCCGCCCAGCTTGAAGATCCGGTCGACCCCGGCAATGCTGGCCGCCGCCAGCACATGCGGATTGACCTCCCCGTTCGGCATCGGCACCACCATGATGACCTCCGCGACCCCCGCAACCTTGGCGGGAATGGCGTTCATCAGCACCGAGGAGGGGTAGGCGGCCTTGCCGCCGGGGACATAGATGCCGACCCGGTCCAGCGGACGCACCAGCTGTCCGAGCAGCACATCGTCCTCGTCGGTGGAAAGCCAGGTTTCCTGCTTCTGCTTGCGGTGATAATCGGCGATCCGTGCGGCCGCCAGCTCGAGTGCGGCCAACGCTGCGCTGCTGACCTTGGAAAGCGCCGCTTCGATCTCCGCGGCGGTCACCTCAAGGGTAGCGGCGGTCAGCTCCAGGCGGTCGAAGCGGGCCGTCAGTTCGAACAGCGCCGCATCGCCGCGTCGCCGGACATCGGCAATGATGGTTTTGACCGTCTCCTCGATCTCGGCCGGAACCGCCTCGGCGCGCTGTTCAATGCGCCGGAACTCAGCGTCAAAGCCGCTGTCTGAAAATTTCAAAATCCGCATGACTTTTGTTCCCCTGGTGCTTTCTTGCAAACGCATCACTATTGCGAAATCCGTACCTCATCGCCGACCACCCGCTCCAGCCCTTCGATAATCGCGCCGATCCGCTGATGCCTGGTCTTGAGGCTGGCGCGGTTGACGATCAGGCGGCTGGTGATTTCGGCGATGGTCTCCACTTCCACCATGCCGTTTTCCCGCAAGGTCGCGCCGGTGGAGACCAGATCGACGATCCGTTCCGACAAGCCGACCAGCGGCGCCAGTTCGATGGAGCCGTACAGTTTGATCAGTTCCACCTGCACCCCCTTGGCGGCAAAATAGCGCTCGGTCAGGTTCGGATACTTGGTCGCGACCCGGATATTCGACCAGTTGTGGCCATCGCCGTCCCGCTGCAGCGCCTTCGGCTCGGCCACCACCAGCCGGCAATAGCCGAACCTGAGATCGACCGGCTCGTACAGATCCTTGCCCTGCTCCAGCAGGGTGTCCTTGCCGACCACGCCGAGATCGGCGCAGCCGTACTCGACATAGGTCGGCACGTCGGTCGCCCGCACCGCCATGAAGCGCAGTTTCAGGTCGGGATTTTCAAAGACCAGCTTGCGGCTCTTCTCTTCCATCTCGGGACAGGTGATGCCGATTTTCGCAAAAAGCTCCATCGAATCCTGCATGATCCGCCCTTTGGGCAGGGCAAAGGTAATCCAGTCACTCATCAATCACTCCTGTTCGCGCCGGATGCGGGCGCCCAAGGCAGCAAGTTTCTCTTCGATTTTCTCATAGCCGCGGTCAAGATGATAGATCCGCGCCACCTCGGTGGTGTTCTCCGCCGCCAGACCGGCCAGAATCAGTGAAGCGCTGGCGCGCAGATCGGTCGCCATGACCGGAGCGCCGGTCATGTTCCGGCTGCCGCGGACAATCGCACTGTGCCCGTCGATCTGGATATCGGCGCCCATTCTCTGCAGTTCGCAGACATGCATGAAACGATTCTCGAAGACCGTCTCGGAGATCCGGCTGGTTCCTGCCGAGCGGGTCATCAGCGCCATGAACTGCGCCTGCATATCGGTGGGAAAGCCTGGAAAGACGCTGGTCCGGATGTCGACCGGCAACAGTTGCTCCGGCCCGACCACCCGCAAGCCGTCCCGCTCCTTGCTGATCGAAACCCCGGCCTCGATCAGCTTGCTGATCAGCGCTTCCTGATGCTCTTCCACGGCGCCGCGCACCAGCACGTCGCCGCCGGTGATCGCGGCGGCGATCATGAAGGTCCCCGCTTCAATCCGGTCGGGGATGACGCTGCACTGGAGCGGCCGCAGCTTTGCGACGCCCCGGATGCGGACAATCGCCGTTCCGGCGCCCTCGATCCGCGCCCCCATGCTGTTGAGCGCGGCGGCCAGCTGGACGATTTCCGGCTCACGGGCGGCATTTTCCAGCACCGTCTCCCCTTCGGCCAGAGCCGCGGCCATCAGCAGGTTTTCGGTGCCGCCGACGGTCGGCATATCGAAGTAGACCTTGGCGCCGAGCAGCCGTTCGGCGGTCGCTTCGACATAGCCGTGGTCAAGCTGAATCCGGGCACCGAGCGCCTCGAAGCCCTTCAGGTGCAGATCGATCGGCCGGGCGCCGATGGCGCAGCCGCCGGGCAGACTGACCCGGGCGTGGCCGCAACGCGCCAGCAACGGCCCGAGGACCAGAACCGAGGCCCGCATGGTTTTCACCAGCTGGTAGGACGCCTCGATACTGCGGATCCGCCGGGCGTCGACGCGCAGGCAATCACCGTGGCGGGAAACCTCGGCACCCAGCTCCCGCAGCACTTTCACCGCGGTATCGATATCCCGCAGCTGCGGGACATTGCAGATTTCGCTGACGCCGTCGGCCAGCAGGGTGGCGAACAGCAGCGGCAATGCGGAATTTTTCGCCCCGCTGACCTGCACCTCTCCCGCAAGCGGCACGCCGCCTTGAATCACTATTTTTTCCAAGGTTCCGACTTTCTCTAAGGGCAGCGGCCGCCGACCACTCGCGGGCGGTCGGCGTAATCGTTGCGGACAAAAATCTCTGTCAGTCCGGCCGCGGCAAACAGCTGCCGGACCGCTTCACTCTGCCGGTAACCGATCTCCACCAGCAACCAGCCGCCGGGCACCAGCCGGTCGGTCGCCTGCACGGCCAGCTTGTGGTAACAAGCGAGCCCCCGGTCTGCCGCCAGCAGCGCCTCCCGCGGCTCGTAACAGCGCACTTCCGGCATCAGTTCCGGCCACTCCTCGGGGTCGATATAGGGAGGATTGGCAACGATCAGATCGTAGCGCCGCTCCGGCAGTTTCGCCAGATCGCCGTGCAGCATCGCCACCCGCTCGGCAACCCCGTGCTTTTCCGCATTGCGGATCGCCACCGCCAGCGCCGCGGTCGAGATATCGAGGCCGACCAGCTGCCAGTCCGGCAACTCGGTGGCCAGGCTGATAACAATGGCGCCGCTGCCGGTCCCGACATCCAGCAGACAGCCCCGCTCGCCGGCGCGGGACAACGCTTCCTCCACCAGAATTTCGGTATCGGCGCGCGGAATCAGCACGGCGGGCGAGACCTCGAAGGCGAGCGACCAGAACTCCGTGCCGCCGAGCAGATATTGCAGCGGTTCGCGCTGCCCGCGCCGCTTGACCAGCGGCCGGATCCGGTCCAGTTCCTCGGCGCTCAGCGGCCGATCGTAATTGAGATAAAGTCCGACCCGGTCGAGCTGCAGCAGGTGCGCCAGCAGCAATTGAGCATCAAGCCGCGGGTTGTCGATCCCCTTGTCGGCAAAAAACTCGGTGATCCAGTCCAGCATCTTCAACAGCGTCCAGGCGTCACTCAAGCGGAGGGCTCCTGATGGCTCATCTGCGCGGCCTGCCGGTTGGTGATCAGCGCCTCGATCACCTCATCCACGTCCCCCTGCATGATCGCATCCAGCTTGTACAGCGTCAGGCCAATACGATGATCGGTGCAGCGGCCCTGCGGGAAGTTATAGGTCCGGATCCGTTCACTGCGGTCGCCGCTGCCGACCTGGGTTTTGCGCTCGGCAGCCGTCTCGGCCTGCTGCGCGGCGAGCATCTGATCATAAATCCGCGACTTGAGAACTTTCAGCGCCTTGGCTTTATTCTTGTGCTGTGACGACTCATCCTGACAGGCAACCACCACGCCGGTCGGGATATGGGTCAGACGCACCGCCGATTCGGTCTTGTTGACGTGCTGACCGCCGGCGCCGGAGGCGCGATAAAGATCGATGCGCAGATCGGCGGTGTTGATTGCGATATCCACATCCTCCGCTTCGGGGAGCACGGCCACGGTACAGGCGGAGGTGTGGATCCGCCCCTGGGTTTCGGTATCGGGAACCCGCTGCACGCGGTGGGTGCCGCTCTCAAACTTGAGCCGGGAATAGACCCGCTCCCCGCTGATCAGCGCCACCACTTCCTTGAAGCCGCCGCCGTCGGTGGCCGAGACGCTCATCATCTCGACCTTCCAGCGGTTGCGGTCGGCATAGCGGGAATACATGCGGAACAGATCGGCGGCAAACAGCGCCGCTTCGTCGCCGCCGGTGCCGGCGCGGATTTCGAGAATGATGTTTTTGTCGTCGTTGGGATCTTTCGGCAACAGCAGCAGCCGCAACTGCTCTTCCAGTTCGGCCCGCTGCTGTTCCAGCCCCGGCAGCTCGGCCTTGGCCAGCTCCTTCATCTCCGGATCGCTATCCTGCAGCAATTCGCGACTCCCCTCGATATCGCTGCACACCTGCTGGTAGCGGCCGTAAACCGACACCACCCCGGAGAGATCGGCATGCTCCTTGGTCAGTGCGCGGTAGCGCTTCTGGTCGGAAACCACTGCGGGATCGGAGAGCAGCCCCTCGACTTCGCGAAAACGATCAACGACATCTTCGAGATTATGAAACATAACTGGCGTAAACTTTCCGTTTCAAAGGGACAGGAATTCCTGCCGCACCTCGGCGGCCTGCCCGCAACTCATCTTCCCTTCCGGACAGGCGCCGCGGACGCAGCCGGGGCCGGCCTTGGCGAACAGGGTCGGGGCCAGCGGCCGGACCAGCGCCAGCATGCGTTTGGCCAGTTCCTGAATTTCCCACTGGGCGCGACGACAACAGCGCAAAGAGAAAAAATGCAGCAGTTCCCGGCCGTTCATGGTCACGACAAGTTTGGTGGTCGCCGCATTGGGCAGCACGAAACGCGCATCTTCGGCGGGAATGCCGGCCTCCAGCAGTTCAGCGTAAAACGTGTGAATCCGGTCGAGCAGAGCCTGGTAGCGCTCCTGTAGTTGCGGCTGGGCGGCGATGGTTTCCGGGGTGACCGCGGCAAACCGCTGGCGATGCGACACATAGCGTTGACTCTGCTGGGAATAGGAGGCCAGCCGATGCCGGACCAGCTGGTGGGAACAGGCCCGGCTGATCCCTTCGACACCGAAGGAAAAGCTGACATGCTCAAGCACCGACAGATGACCGAGCGAGGTGATTTTTTCCAGAAACGCCTGCCGTTCGCCGCGACTCTTCTCCAGCAGCTCGCCGATCGACGCGTCGGAATAACAGAGCCGGGCCGCCGCGGCGACCACCTGCTCCGGTTCGGGCGTATAGGTCAACAGTTCGACATTCATGAAGTCTCACCTTTTTGAAAACAACCGTCTGCCGCCGATTCTGCCACAAAGGGCTGCACAGACAAAGCAAATCCGCACCGGGAAACCATCCGGCACGGAGACCCCGCAGCAGCCGAGCGCCGCCGGCGCGACAGCGGAGAAAAAAAAAGGCGGCCCCTGTCGGGCCGCCTCGTCTGTTTCGGGTTACTTCTGCCCGTACTTGCGACGAAAGCGTTCGATCCGACCGGCGGTATCGATCAGCTTCTGCTTGCCGGTATAAAAGGGGTGGCAAGCCGAACAGATCTCCGTATGGATCTCTTGTCCCAGCGTTGAGCGGGTCTCAAAGGTGTTGCCGCAATCACAACGAACGGTTACGGCTTCATACTTGGGGTGGATTCCTTCTCTCATGGCGTTTCTCCTTGTCGGCCTGGCGTGTACAGACCATGAAGTCATATCTTTGTCAAACAAACCGGTTAAATAACACTTTCTCCCGGTTGCAGGCAAGCTTTTTCGGCCGGCACGGCTGCGGCAGGAACGGAGCGGTCGCTCTGCCGCTCTCAGCGATTCATCGAGTCGAGAAAATCCTGGTTGGTCTTGGTCTCCATCAACTTGTCGAGCATGAATTCCATGCCGTCGACGACGTTCATGCTCGACAAGACCTTGCGCAACAGCCAGATGCGCTGCAGGTTGTCGCTCTCGATCAGCAGATCCTCTTTGCGGGTGCCGGAACGGTTGATATCCATGGCCGGGAAGGTCCGCTTGTCGGCCAGCCGCCGGTCGAGATGCAGCTCCATGTTGCCGGTCCCCTTGAACTCCTCAAAGATCACCTCGTCCATCTTGCTGCCGGTATCGATCAGGGCGGTGGCGATGATGGTCAGGCTGCCGCCCTCCTCGATATTGCGCGCGGCGCCGAAGAACCGTTTCGGCTTGTGCAGGGCATGGGCGTCGACCCCGCCGGAGAGAATCTTGCCGCTTGACGGAATGATGGTGTTGTAGGCGCGGGCCAGGCGGGTGATCGAATCGAGCAGAATAACCACATCCCGCTTGTGCTCGACCAGCCGCCGGGCCTTCTCGATCACCATCTCGGCAACCTGCACGTGGCGGTTGGCCGGCTCGTCGAAGGTCGAGGAGATGACTTCGCCGTTGACGTTGCGCTGCATGTCGGTGACTTCCTCGGGGCGCTCATCGATCAACAGCACGATCAGGTAGACCTCGGGATGATTGGCCGAAATCGAGTTGGCAATATTCTGCAGCAGCACGGTCTTGCCGGTGCGCGGCGGAGCAACGATCAGTCCCCGCTGCCCCTTGCCGATCGGCGCCACCAGATCCATGATCCGGGTCGCCTGGTTGTCCGGGGTGGTCTCCAGCACCAGCCGCTCTTCAGGATAGAGCGGCGTCAGGTTGTCGAAGAAGGTCTTCTCCCGCATCTTGGCGGGATCCTCGAAGTTGACCTCCGCAACCTTGAGCAAGGCAAAGTAGCGCTCCCCTTCCTTGGGCGGTCGGATCTGACCCGCCACCGTGTCGCCGGTGCGCAGGGCAAAGCGCCGGATCTGCGATGGCGAGATATAGATATCGTCGGGACCCGGCAGGTAGTTGGCATCCGGAGCCCGCAGAAAACCGAAGCCGTCCGGCAAAATCTCCAGAACCCCTTCGCCGAAGATGGCCTTCTTTTTTGCCGCAGTGGCGTTCAGCATATTGAAAATCAGGTCCTGCCGGCGCTGTCCGCCGATCTCTTCCAGACCCATTTCCTTAGCCATTTCGATCAGATCGGATATTTTTTTCTTTTTCAGCTCTTTGAGATTCATACAGTGGTCTCCACGGCGGGGCCGGTTGAATTGCGGCAAATCTCAACAAAACGGAGCTGCCGGAACGGGGCTGGGATCATAAATATTTATTTTAAATTATTTTTTTTGAGTTTGTTTGATCGGCAAGTTTTATCAGGTCGTGATCGAGTGTCTATGCTTTAGTTTAGCGGACTTTCCCGGGATTTGTGATCCGGACTGATCTGATCCGGTATTTAAGCGCAGACAATCGGAATAAGTTGAATAATATCGGCATAAAAAGAGCGGATTTTTTTTGATGGAGAATGGGGCAGGACCACACCCTGCTGCTGCTTTTACCCCCTTTTCCCGCTCCGTGTCAACAGGAAAAGGGGGCACAGGCCGGTTATTTCCAGCAGGCACACCGCCGATCAGGCCCGGCGGTTACCGTCCCAGCGATGTCAGCAGGCTCGGGCTGAGCCCGGCCACCAGCTGGTCGATCAGACTGCGGTAGGCCGGAGCCATCCGCGGCGGCTGATCGGGTTTCTGCTCGACGGTCAGCGCCCGCTCAAGCCCGCCGAGGCTAATCTCCTTCAAGGTCACCAGGTCGGTCTTGTTATGGTAGGCCTCGTCGAAGTCGGGATACTGCAGGGCCAGCAGCGGATAGGCCTTTTCGCCGGTCATCTCCCACAAAACCCTGCCCCGGGCATCGATAACCATTGCCGTCGCCATGATATCGTTATAGGTCGTGGTCAGGGTTTCCAGCTGGTTGCGGGATCTGCGCGTTTCCTCATGCTCGACCCCGGCCAGAACCACCACCAGCAGGGCATCAACCACCTTCTGCTCGATCAACTGTTGCGCCGCGTCCGCGGCAAAGCGATAGCCGCCGGGCAGGCCGCTCTTTTCAAGCGCGGGCAAAGGCCCGACGATCAGCTGCCGGCGCAGCTTGCGGGGATCCTCCCCGACGTAACGGACATCAAAGTAGCCCTTTTTCTGCCTGAGCTCTTCAATCGACGCCTCGACCTTGCCGACCGCCGTGCGGCGCAGCAGGGAAACGATGCCATCCCGTTGCGCATGCCTGATCGGCGACTGCTCATCGACGATGATCGGCAGAACGCCGAGCGTCTTGACCTGCGAACGATACTCATCCCTGGAGACCTTAAAAACGCCGCCGCCGCAACCGGCCAGCAACAATCCGCTCAGCAAAACGGTAACCAGAGGCAGAACCATGCTTTTTGCCATAAGATAAAATTCCTTTCCGTCAGAAGTTGTTGCGGGCAGCACTCTAGAAGCGCGCCGCCGGCGTCACGACCCGATGCTCGGTCGGTATCCGTTCGGGCTGAAAACAGGTGATCCCCCAGTTCAGCAGTTCAGCAGCCGCGCAGCCCAGCAGCTCCCGCGGGGGCTGCTGGCCGAGAAAAGCGAGCGCCCGCCAGATTTCCGCCGAGCCGTTGCGCTTGTCGATTACGGCAGCCGGCCCGTGCCGTTTGCTGATCTTGTCACCGTCGGTGGCCAGGGCCAGCGGCAGATGATAATAGTGCGGCGGGGTTGCCCCCAGACAGCTGTAAAGATAAACCTGGCGCGGGGTTGAAGAGAGCAGGTCGGCGCCGCGCACCACCTGGGTCACGCCGCTGTCGATATCATCCACCACCACCGCCAGCTGATAAGCAAACAGTCCGTCGGCGCGGCGCAGGACAAAATCCCCCACCGCGGTCAGCAGATGCTGCTCCTGCGGCCCGTAGACCGCATCGCTGAAACAGACCGTCCGGCCCGGGACCCTGAGACGCACGGCCCGTTGCGACCGGGAGCCGCCGCGGCCGTTGCGGCAGGTTCCGGGATAGACCGGCCCCTCCTCGCCGGCATGGGGGGCACTGGCCGCTATCTCCTTGCGGGAACAGCTGCAGTCGAACAGCAGATGGCGCGCGCGGAGCCGGTCAAGCACCTGGCGGTACCGCGCGAACCGTCGACTCTGGTAAACGACCTCGCCGTCCCAGCGGAAGCCGAGTTGCTCCAGCAGGGTCAGGATGGCATCCGCCGCGCCGGGAACGACACGCGGCGCATCCAGGTCTTCGATCCGCACCAACCAGCGGCCGCCGGCCTGCCGCGCCAGCAGATAACTGCCCACCGCGGCGACCAGGGAACCGAAATGAAGGGGACCCGTAGGGCTCGGCGCAAAACGGCCGACCGTTTTTTTTGCAGCGACTGGCTGAATCATCCATTTTCCGTCATAAACCAACAAAGCGATTGCCGCAACAGCGATGATGCCCCCCTCGCGAAAACCTGTCAAGCAGGATGCTTTCGCAAAAAATTGAAGAGGATGGCGACGCCATCAAGCATCCCGTATTTGTTGCCGTCGGAACGGGCAAACGGTTGACATTTCCGGCGGCGCCATGTATTGATAACTCGAAAAGTCACGTATAAGGAGGTCAGCCTTGGTCATCACCCGCGCAACGGAATACGCAATCCGTACCATCATCTACCTGGCGAAACATCCCAAAGGGGAGATTGTCCTGAAAAAGGATATCTGCCGCACCCAGGACGTTACCCCGGCGTTTTTGACCAAAATCCTCCAGCCGTTGATCAAGGCCGGCATCGTCAGTTCGCAACGTGGCGTCGGCGGCGGCTTTCTGCTCAACAAGGGGGCCGAGGCCATCACCCTGCTCGACATTCTCGAAGCCGAAGAGGGTCCGCTGAGCCTCAACCACTGCCTGACGGAAAAAGGGCTCTGTCAGCGCGAAGTCCTCTGTTCGGCCCACCGGGTCTGGTCAGAGGCGCAGCAGAGCATGGTCGACGTCCTGCAGCGCCATAACGTCGCGGAACTGATCCGCCAGGAACAGGAGCAGCGCTGAAAACGCCCGAGCCGCTCAAAAACCGCAAAAAGCCGCCCGCCGATTTAATCGGCGGGCGGCTTTTTGTTGAACCTCTGCTCCCTGCGCAAAAAATACCCTGGAGACCAGGAGGGCGGGTCGTCCAGGGCGAATCGGAAGGCTGCCACAGCCTTCCGGAATCTTCCTTTATACCTACCCTTATAGTACAACCCCATCCCGACGCCGTCAAACGGCGGAACCGGTTTTTTTACCTGACGTTCTCTTCGGGGTAGGCATGAATCTGATGGATGCTGAGATCGGGACCGGCAAACTCATCCTCCTCGCTCAGCCGGAAACCGGAAACCTTGTCGATCACAAAATAAACGACAAAACCGGTGATCAGCGCATAGCCGACGGCCAGCAAACTTCCCACCAGCTGGGACAGAAAACTGACCCCCCCCATGCCACCCAGGGCCGTACTGCCGAAGATACCGGCGGAGATTCCGCCCCAGGTCCCGATCACGCCATGCAACGGCCAGACGCCGAGCACATCATCGATCTTCAGCTTTTCCTGCTCGATCCGAAAACCGTAGACAAAAATCAGGGAACCGAGACCGCCGACAAAAAACGCCCCGACGGGATGAACCAGATCGGAACCGGCGCAGATGGCGATCAGCCCGGCCAGGGCGCCGTTGTGAACAAAACCGGGGTCGTTCTTGCCGGCAACCAGGGCGAACAGCACGCCGCCGACCATGGCCAGCAGCGAATTGGCCGCCACCAGCCCGGAAATCCCTTCCAGCTTCTGGGCGCTCATGACGTTGAAGCCGAACCAGCCGATCGCCAGAATCCAGCTGCCCAGCGCCAGAAAAGGGATATTGCTGACCGGGATCGCATGGCTCTTGCCGCGCACGTACCGCCCCATCCGCGGGCCGAGGATCAATACCGCGGGCAGCGCCAGCCAGCCGCCGATGGAATGCACCACGACACTCCCGGCAAAATCATGGAACGGCGCGCCGAAGTTCGACTCGAAGAAACCCTGCAGCACGGCGCTGTTCCGGCCCCAGATCAGGGACTCGAAAAGCGGATAGGAGATGCCGACAAAAATGGCACCGGCGACCACCTGGGGCCAGAATTTGGCGCGTTCAGCGATCCCGCCGGAAATAATCGCGGGGATACAGGCGGCAAAACAGAGCAGAAAGAAGAAATGAACCAGATCGTAACCCTGATTGTCGCCCAGCAATTCCGCGGCAGGGAGCAGAAAATGGACACCGTAGGCGATCGGGTAACCGATCAGAAAATAGACGACGGTCGACACCGACCAGTCGGAAAGAATTTTGACAAAGGCATTAACCTGGCTTTTCTTGCGAACCGAGCCGACCTCCAGAAAAGCGAAACCGGCATGCATGGCGAAAACCATAACCGCCCCGAGCAGCAGAAACAGCACATCACCGCCACGTTGCAGGGCAACGATCGATACTTCCATGACGAAAGACCTCCTTGTCTATCTGTTTTGGTACGCTGCCGACCACAGTGTCGGAACCGATCCCGGGGCTCTTTCAATTCTCGTGCCTCACCGAAAAAGAGCGGTAAACAGGCTGTCCTTACGCCCGCCCCGTTCAAAAACTGCGCGTTCTTTGCCCACCGCTGCCCAATATTCAGGCAATCGCCCGAAAAAATGCGGGCGCGGGCGAACCGGCAAGCGGAATTTATTCGTCAACCCGTACGCATCTGACAATTGACAAGCAGGGAACAGATCGGCTAGAGTTCTTCACTACATAGCGCGACAGCGTAACGTCTTTATCATGAGTGGTGGAGGGAGAGGCCCTGCGAAACCACGGCAACCGGTCCGCACTGCGGATGTCCGGTGCCAATTCCTGCCCTGCCTTTTACAGCAAAAGGGGGACAGATGAGGACGGAGCCGGACAGATACAGACTGCAGAGTATCCAAAAGGCCCCTTCCCGTCTCTCCGGGAAAGGGCCTTTTTCAGTTTACAATGGGACAGCAGAGGGATCTTCCTTGAACGACTCGGTCGGTATCGTCAAAACCGCATACGCCCAATTCGATACGGAACTCCGCCTGGAAAGCGGCCGCCTGCTCGGGCCGTTGACGCTGGCCTACGAATGCTACGGGACGCTCAATGCCGAACGCTCCAACGTGATCCTGGTTACCCACGCCTGGACCGGCGACGCCCATGCCGCCGGATTCCACAGCGAAGAGGATCACCGGCCGGGCTGGTGGGACAACATGATCGGCCCCGGCAAGGTTCTCGATACCGACCGCTACTTCATCCTCTGCAGCAACACCATCGGTTCCTGCAAGGGCTCGACCGGCCCGAGCAGCATCAATCCCCGGACCGGTCGCCCCTATCGGCTGCAGTTCCCGGTCATCATGGTCCGCGACATGGTCCGTGCCCAGAAACTGCTGCTCGACCGGTTGGGCATCCACTCGCTGCGCGCCGTGGTCGGCGGCTCCATGGGCGCCATGCAGGCCCTTGAATGGGGCATCCACTACCCGGAGATGGTCCGCGCCATCGTCCCGATCGCCGGCACCGGCCGCACCTCGCCGATGGCCATCGCCCTGAACAATCTGGCCAGACAGGCCATCTACAACGATCCGATGTGGAAAAAGGGCAATTACCGGGCCGAGCACCCGCCGGCCGACGGCCTGGCCCTGGCCCGCGCCGTCGGCCATATCTCGTTCCTTTCCGACGCCTCGATGCAGATCAAATTCGACCGCCGCTTCTCGGTGCGCGACGGCATGTTCGACCTGTTCGGCAAGTTCGAGGTTGAACGCTACCTCGACTACAACGGCGGCAACTTCGTCGGCCGCTTCGACACCAACGCATTCCTCTATCTGGCCAAGTCCCTCGATCTCTATGATGTGGCCTGGACCTTCGACTCCCTGGAGGACGCCCTGAGTCGCCTGGACTGCCCCTCGCTCTGGTTCGCCTTCAGCTCCGACTGGCTCTACCCGCCGAGCCAGGCCGAGGAGGTGGTCGAGGAACTGAGCCGGCAACAAAAACCGGTCGAATACCACCTGATCGAATCGGATTACGGACACGATTCGTTTCTGGTCGAACCGGAGAAGTTCATCCCGATCCTGGACGCCTTCCTGAAAAAAATCTGAAACCGGCGGGTTCGCGATCAGGCGGACCCTTTTTTTCTGCCTTGCAACCGGTTTTCGCGAAAGTTCAAGAGGACATCGAGCTGCCCCTTTTCAACGAACAGCACCGATACCCGGTCTTTCATCGGGATCGGTTTTAGCGGCGTTAATATCGGTTCGGCCACTTCCTATCCCCCTTATCTGCATCTGGGACACACCCGCAATGGGCATTGCCCACAATATGCAAGTCTGTTACCTTTAGTGCAGGAGGTACAAAATCATGTTGCTACAGACAGACGGTAGAAGACGCATCACCCTTCCCCCTTCAGTCGGGATCAAACCAGGGGACGCCCTCGACCTGGAAGTGCTGGAGGACGGGCGGATCATGCTGATCCCGGTGGAACCGATCCCTAAGCACCAGCTCTGGGCCTGGACCGCCGAGACCAAAGCGGCCCTCAGCGCATCCCTCAGCGATCCGCGCCCCTCCGCCGTGGTTGAAACCCCTGAACAGGCCGACGAAACCGCAAAAAGGTGGGTCGGTGAAGATTGAAATCCGCCCCAACTTCGACGAAGCGGTGATGGCCGCCGAATTGCCAGTGCGCAAAGCGGCGGCCAAAATGCTGCAAACCCTCCAGGCCCTCGACCTGCCCCAGCTCTGGACCCATTCCGGCCTCAACTTCGAAAAACTGCACAGCATGATCGAACCGGCCACCGGCCAACAGCTTTACTCGCTGCGCGTCACAGGCAGCTCACGCGCCATCGCCTGCCTGATTAAAGGACCTACTCTGGGGCTCGTCAGCCTGCACATCCAGCACGACAAGGCCTATCGGAAATAGGTTCACGCCAACGCCTAGGGAACCCATTTTGCTGCCGACCCTGTCCTTGAATAGATCAATGCGCATGACCATGTCTTTTCCCCCTTGTTTTCTTAAAGAACAGTCAGCTCTTAAACCCGCACCAGCGTCAGCAGTCCGCAGCTAAAAGCCTTGATGGGGCCGCAGCCGGTGGCGATCAGCCCATTTCTCCCGCCCGCCGAACCTGTACACGTCTTGGTGCAAACTGTCGGCCGCCAGACGCAAAGAACACCGGCGTGTCGAGCAGGCTGTCTGGTCTTTCGGAAAAATTCTCAACCTCCACCTGCCGGGTGAAGGAGTTCGGGGGGACGGGACTCAGGTGTTTGCAGGGGCGCACCCCGAGGTGCTGTATTGGGAGCAGATAATCCGGATTAAATAGGGGGAGGGGCTTGAAGGGTTAAGCAACAAGTTAACTTAACTACCCCTCGGGCCTCCGAATCCGGTTCGTGTCGCCATTGCTTTCTAATTATGTTGCCCCCTCCCGAACGGAGGGGGCAACATACGGACAGTTTTCGGCGGCTTACGGGTGAACCGGTCCAGTGTAGGCGTTGGCATAGGAAGGAGTGGCCGGGAGAGAATAACCCCTGCCCTGAATGGTCTGGCACATGTTCTGGCCTGCGGCCGCCGGGAAAAGATCGAAAGCGAGTCCGGAGCCGCTGTCATCCACTACGTTGGTAGAGTCGTCTTCGTCCGCCAGGTCCTGATCACCGTTGCGGTCGTACTGAAAGATTCCACTGCCATCGTACGTGCAGTCGTTCGTGGGAGCGTAGGTGATGTTGCTTGCGGCCGCGTTGGTCGGCTCGAACAGACCGCTCAACGTATCCAGGGTGATATGCTGGCGCTGGGAATAATCCAGCAGCGTCGAGTTGTTCCCCGGACCGGCCCAGTTGCAGATGAAGCCCTGGATGCAGGCGTCACTGCTCGAGACCGGATCGCCGAAACCGAAATAGGTTTCTCCGTCGAGAGGGGAATGCGCGTTGACCCCGGCCAGAAGTGTCCGCGTGTTGCCGTCTCCGGAGCCGGCCTGCCAGCGATAGGCGTACTGGCCGGCGAGGGTCGTCGGATCGAAGCTGGAAGTGAAAATATTGAAGTTGTTACCCCACCCGTCCGCGCTTGTGGGGAAGGTGTAGGAGGGATCGACCAGGCCGTTGCTGTCGACCCCCACCGCATCCACTCCGCAGAAGGTTCCGTTGCGGGATTCCAGGGTCATTTCGGTATCGGCAGTCCTTTCGTATACCAGCGATCCGTTCACCGTCACTTCGGGGGCCGGACAGTTACCCCCACCAAAGCTGTCGTTCACCAGGTACGTGAAACGTCCGCTGTAGGCGCCGACGGTGCTTCCATTCTGGTGACTGAGCACGACACGGATATGATGGACATCGGAGTCGATGGGATCGGTGTAATCGAAATCGAGGTCGTAATCCCAGAGATCGTCCGCTTGGGTCCAGGTGATAGCCGCATTTTTGAACGTGACGTTCGCGGCCGACATATAAGAGGTCAGGTCGAGCGGAGTGCCTGACACAGGAGGCCAGAGGCTGTTGGCGTCGGCCGTGCAGACCATGCTCGCCAGCCCCATGAGGGCGGCCAGGGACTGATCGCGAACTCCCTGCATCTGAGCATCGAGCTCGGCGGCCGCGCACGCCTCCCCGGACGCTTCGGTTTCCGACCAGATACCGAGGTCGCCCGACGGGAGCTCTCCACTATTACCGGCCATCCCGTCGGGATGCTCGGCATATTTCAGTGTCGGCCCGTAACACTGGGCATTGACGGGCCTGGAGAAAAAGAGCTCCGGATCGAAGGTGCACAGCGACGGCGTCCCTCCCCCGGCCAGGATCGCCTCAACCTTGGCCGTCGTCCAGGCATACCGAGTCATTGTAGTGGAAGCCTTGGCAAAGGACGCCTGAAGATTGGCGTCAGCCTGAACCGTCTCGAAGGGTGAGGTTACCGCAAGGCCGGTCGGAAACGCTTCATCGGTTTGGGTCGCGACGGAATCGTTGCCGATGGCGGGAGCATCCCCATCAATGGCGGGAGCATCCCCACTTGATCCACCACCGCAATTGACCAGAAAAATCATGGTAGCCGCCAGAGAAGCCAAACCAAACCCGTACCACACTCTGCTTCCACGTTTCATTTGTCACCCCTCCATTTATTGCTGATGCGTATAATTTCCCGGGGATCGCGCCCGTGGCGCCGTGAACCGCCTTCCTCGAAAATTGCGCCATCGGATTTTGCTGTGACAGATGCAAGGCCTCGCCTTTTCTCGCCGCCCGGTTCCTCCGGAAAGGCACAGGGCATCCACGTCAGATTTCGCTCCGTTTCAGCCTTAAACACCGCGAGTATATATCGGTAGATTCAATTTGCAAGCGCACCACCCTAAAAACAGACAAAAGCGGTCAGCCCTCAAACCAGGACAAACAAAAAAAGACGCCCCGGCCTAATGACCGAAAACGCCTTATCCCGACACCGAAAATCGTGGTCAGAAAGCTCAAGG
>DASWJX010000354.1:0-11735 GCA_036396915.1 Geopsychrobacteraceae bacterium
CGAAATCACCATCAGGTTGTCATAGCGTGATCCGGGAGCACCGTAGACACCGACGCTGGCGGCAAGCTGCTGCTCGACCACCAGCTTGCGATACAGGCGCGAGGTGTTCCCCTCGCCCAGAATCTGCATCAGCAGATCGAATGTGTAATCGTCGCGATGCGGCATGCTCGGCTTGTGATAGGCGATGGCCAGTTGCGGCTCGGCATCGAAGTTGATCCGCGCCCGTCGCTCGCCCCGCTGCGGCGGTTCGCGATCGACAACGGCGGGAATCGGCGTGCCCGGCGCGATCGAAGCGAAGTAGCGCTCGACCAGCGCCAGGGTCTGCTCGCTGTCGAAAGCCCCCACCAGGGTGATGACCATGTTCACCGGCGCGTAGTAGCTGTGCAGGAACGCGCGGGTCTCGGCCAGCGACAGGTTGTCGATATCGGAATCCCAGCCGATCACCGGATTGCGGTAGGGATGAACCCGGTAGGCGGTCGCCAGCAGGGTCTCGTAGAGCATGCCGCCGGGGCTGCTCTCGTAAGAGCGACGGCGCTCCTCGCGGACCACCTCGCGCTCGGTGTAGAACTCGCGCAGCACCGCATGCTGCAAACGATCCGACTCGATCGCCGCCCACAGCTCCAGCTTGTTGGCCGGCAGCGAAATCAGATAGGTGGTCTGGTCCTTGCTGGTGAACGCGTTGTAGCCGACCCCGCCGTTTTCGGCGTAGATCCGCGAGAACTCGTCCTTGACCACCAGGTCCCGATGCTGGCGCTGCAGTTCCTGCAACTGCCGGCGCAGCTCCTCCAGCTGCCCGGCGGCGACCTGCGGCTCATTTTTCAGCCGGTCGATTTCGCTGCCGACCTGCTCGATCTTCTCCAGCAGCGGTTTTTCCCGCGCGTAATCGACGGTGCCCAGGGTTTGCGTCCCCTTGAACAGCAGATGCTCCAGCAGATGAGCCACGCCGCGCCGGTCACTGGTCTCGTCGACCCCGCCGACCCGAAACGTGATATAAGCCGCCACCGTGGGCGCATTGTGGCGTTCCACCATCAACAGGGTCAGCCCGTTGTCGAAGCGATGCTCCTGAACCTTGTCCGCCAGAGTCTGCGCCGGCGCTTGAGCGGTCGACAGCAGACAGACGAGCAGCCAGACCATCGGTACAATTCGAATCATCTTGATTACCTTTGCTGCCTTCACAAAAACTTGGGAAAATGGCTAAACAAAAATTTCGTCCTGAAAAACCGCCGCAACGCCGCAGGGCGGACTTTTTGCGACGCCATCACCTTTAACCTGAGTAAATTCGCTGATCTGAACCAGGCGGCCAGATTTTCAATAGTAGCTTAACGGAGGGACGATGACTACCTCAATCAGCCAAATTTCCGGACCGGATTTCAAACCGGGAGCACCTCACGCCGGTTCGCCTCCGCTCGCGCCCGGGGCAAGGACGCCAGGGATTTCTTGTCCGGCGTGCGCTTCGATTTTCATGCGGGCCGGCCTGAGCCAAAGGTTCCGGAGCGTTTCTCGTCCGCCATCAATCCTTGCGTTTTGACAAACCGTGCTTGCCCTGATTAACTTTGAGTTGGCACCGCTTTAAAAACCCGTCAGGGCGCACAGCGACCCGACGGCAGCGTTCCCGCCGGTACTGGTCATTAAAGGAGCAATCATGGAAAAACTGAAACGGATCGCGGTATTGACCAGCGGTGGCGACTGTTCCGGCATGAACGCCGCGGTTCGCGCCGTGGTCCGTTCGGGACTGGCCGAGGATATCGAGGTGGTCGGCATCCAGAAGGGTTTTCAGGGTCTGATCGACCGCCAGTACGAAATCATGAAGAACCGTTCGGTGAGCAATGTTCTGCAGCGGGGCGGCACCATCCTGCAGAGCGCCCGCTGCAAGGCGCTGCTGACGCCCGAAGGACAGCAGCTGGCAGCGGAAAATCTGCGCGGCATGGGCGTCGAGGGATTGATCGTCCTCGGCGGCGACGGCTCGCTCAAGGGGGCCGATGCCATTTCCCGGCGCGGCATTGCGGTCATCGGCGTGCCCGCCTCCATCGACAACGACATCACCCATACCGACCTGGCCCTCGGTGTCGACACCGCCCTCAACAATATCGCCCGCGCCGTCGACAACGTCAAAGACACCGCCTCTTCGCACGACCGCGCCTTCGTCGTTGAAACCATGGGCCGCAACTGCGGCTACCTGGCCGTGGTCTCCGCCATCGCCTGCGGCGCCGAATACAGCCTGATCCCCGAGGAACCTTTCGATCTCGACGAGATCTGCCGGAACTTGCGCGACCGCTATCGGCAGGGCCGCAGTCACTCGATCATCATGGTTGCCGAAGGGGCGGGAAAAGCCCAGGACATCGCCGACCAGATCAAGGACCGGATCGGCTTCGAAACCCGCGTCATCGTCCTCGGTCACTATCAGCGCGGCGGCTCGCCGACGGTTTTCGACCGGCTGCTCGGCGCGCGCTTCGGGCAGACCGCGGTGGAGGCGCTGATGAAAGGGGAACAGGGAAAGATGGTCGGGCTGGCCTGTTCGCAGATCACGCTGAACGATCTGCATGAGGTCATTGCCAGCGGGATTCGACCGATCGACAAGATCCTGACGCGCCTGGCCAGTCGGCTTTCGGTGTGAGCGGTGCGCAGCTTCAGGAGCGCAGGGTGATCTTCAACAGGCAGGATCTTTTGCACCGCACGCCTGCGCTTCCGTCTCGACACCGCTCCCGACGATCAGGGGCAGGGTGAAACGCACCGTCGTCCCCCGGCCTACTTCGCTTTCCATCCAGATTTTTCCCCCGTGCGCCTCGACAATGTGCTTGACGATGCTCATGCCCAGGCCGACACCCGCTACCGCCGTGTCGGAGGCATCGGCCCGATAGAATTTGTCAAAAGCCTTGGCCATTTGCTCGGGGGTCATGCCGATGCCTTGATCGGCCACGGAGATCCGATAGTACGCGCCGTCAACCTCCCCTCGAATGCGCACCGGACTGCCGTCGCGAGAAAACTTGAAGGCATTGCTGAGCAGGTTTTCCAGGACCTCTACCAACTTGCCCTTGTCGACGTTCAGCAGCGTATCTTCCTCGGCCAGATCGATTTCAAGCGGATGCGGCGACGGCAGGATTTTCAGGAAAGGGCCGACCTGCCTGAAAATGTCCGCCACCGGGCAGGGAGACCATTTCAGCGAAATCGGCTCCCCGGACTCGATGCGGGCGATATCCAGCATGTCATCGACCATATCGGCCAGATGGAACGACCTTTCGTAAATGTAACGCAGAGACTCCTCCCGTTCCTTGCGGGAGATATGATCATGGGTCAGCAGCAGCTCCGAAAATCCCTGGATCACGGTCAGTGGCGTTCTGAATTCATGGGCCACCGTTTTGACGAATTCGGTTTTGATCCGGTCACTCTCGCGTAACGCCTCCTCGGCCTTTTTCCGTTCGGTAATATCGAGAAAGGTAACAACCGCGCCGATCACTTCGTTGCCCTTGCGTACCGGGTAAGACCAGTATTCGGCGACGAAATCGCTGCCGTCGGCGCGCCGTAAAATTTCAGCGTCGGCATGCACCCCTTCCCCCTTTTTAAACGCCTGGTGAACCCTGCATTCCTCCCCGGGGTATGCCGTCCCGTCAGGTCGCAAATAGTGAATCAGGTTATGCATGTTTTTCCCGAGCAGCTCGGACTCCCTGGCATAGCCGAGCATTTTCAGACAGGCGGGATTGCAGAAGATGCAGCTCCCTTCCGTATCCAGACCGTAAATGGCTTCGGCCGTCGAATTCAGCAGCAGCCTGAATTTCTCTTCACTTTCGCGCAATGCCTCCGCAATTTCGTCCCGTTCATGGATAGAGCGGGCCTGCTGCACATTCTGATAGGCCAGGGTCGACAGTTGCCTGGCCATGATGAACAGGGCCTCGCAGACCTGGCTGAACTGCTCGCTCGACATGACGGTGACCTCGTCCAGGGCCGCGCGGAATTCCTCGTCGTCGGCCCCTATTTTCCGGCCGTAAGCCAGCAGCTCAGCTTCGTCCTGCTGTTCGTCGCGGACCTGCCCGATCAGCCAGTTGGCGATATGCCGGTCGCCCACCATGATTCCGGCCCCGCCGGCCCAGAGACCGCCGCATAAACAGGGTTGCATCATCGGCGCTTCCGGGTCGACATGCCTCAGAACCCGGTCGGAATACATGCAGTTGGTCAGGCCCGCATCGGTCTTGCGGATAATGTCCTCGCACAGCCGGCAGAAATTGCTGGGTCTGGTGAGGGGCCGCCCCTCGTTGTCGGTAATGATTGAAGCGACCCCGGTGGCCCTGGCGAAAGCGTCCTGAATTTTCTGGATGTCCTCCAGATCAAACAGATGCTCGAAAGCCAGGCCGACGGTGTCCGACTCGGGACGTATCAACGAATCGAGCCGGCCCTGGATGATCGCCTCGGCCCGTTTGCGCTCGGTGATGTCCCGGGCGATGGCGGCGACATATTCGCCGTCGTTGAACATCATGCGACTCAAGGTGATTTCGGTGGGAAACTGCCTTCCCGTGCCGGTCCGCAAGGAGCACTCCAGCTTCCGCCCCAGCTCGGCCGGGTGGTCCGCGCTGACGATCTGTTCCAGTTCCCGATTGCTCCCCACCCCCGTGCAGTCGAAAAGGGTACGGCCGAGCAGCGTGCGGCGGGAGCAATCCAGCTGACGACAGGCGGACTCGTTGACATCGATGATTTTCCCCGAGGGGACTTCCAGCAGGAAGATCAGATCGTTGCTGTTGTCGAGCAGGGTGCGGAACCGCTCCAGCTCAGCCAGGCGCTGCTGAAGTTCGGGATAATAGCTTTTGCGGGCCGACTGTTCGCCGAGTCCGATCAGCGTTTTCCACAGCTCCTCCTGATTCTTGCCGGAATCAGAGGGACTCTTCATAGATCACCTCGAGATCGCGCTTTTTGGCGGGCCGCGGATTGGTTATCAGGCAGGGGTCCTTGAGAGCCTTGCGACTCAGGGGAGACAGATCGCCGCGGCTGACCCCCAGCATTCCCAGCCGCCGGTCGATCCCCGCCCCGCTTTTGAATTCCCTGATCCGGTTCAGCAGGGCCTGCTTTTTCTTTGCGGAACTCAAGCCCCCGAGCTGGAGCCCCAACGCTGCGCCGATCTTCTCGAACCGTTCGGGACTCGCGGCGTAATTAAAGGCGATAACGTGGTCCAGCAGGATGGCGTTGCATTCGCCGTGAGCCAGATCCAGCAAGCCGCCCAGGCTGTGCGCCATGGCATGGGTCGCCCCCAGAATGGCGTTGGAAAAGGCGAGCCCGGCCTGAAGACTGCCGAGCATCACCTCGGCACGCAGCTGCACATCGTCGGGATTATGAATCGAAGCGATCAGGTGCTCGGAGACCAGGCGGATCGCCTCCAGGGCATGGAGATCGGTCATCGGCGAGTGGGCATTGGAGACGAAGGCTTCCACCGCATGGGTGAGCGCATCGAGACCGGTACAGGCGGTGAGATAGGCATCCATGCTGGTCAGGGTCTGCGGATCGATCAGGGCCAGGTCGGGGACCACGCTTTTGCTGACGATGGCGATTTTGATTTTTTCCTGCAGGTCGGTAATGATCGCGAACTGGGACACATCCGCCGAGGTTCCGCTGGTGGTGGGGATGCAGATCAGCGGAGGCATCGGCAGCGGCACCTGATCCACGCCTTCGAAGCTCAGGATATGACGGCGGTTGGAGCTGACGATGCCGATCCCCTTGGCGCAGTCGAGCGGGCTGCCCCCGCCCACGGCGACAATGACATCGCACCCGTGCGCCCGATACAGTTCGGCGCCGGCCATGACCTCTTCGGCGCGCGGATTGGGCGAGACCGCGGTGAACAGCACATAGGGCAGGTCGACGGCCTCCAGACTCTCGGTGACGTCCCCGGTCCAGCCGGCGGCAACCACTCCGGGGTCGGAAACCACCAGAATCTTGCGGCCGCCGAGATTTTTTGCATAACGCCCGGCCAGGCGCCGGGCATCGACACCGAAAATATATTCGGGCGCCACGAATTTTCGGAGTTGGAGTTCCACGGACGTAACCATTGTTCTCCCTCGGCGGCTTTGCCTACCCTTGTGCCGACAGGCTCCCAGGGGGCCGAAACCGGTTCGGCTGCAGCCGGTTTGTCGTCCCTCATTATAGCAAAATCGGCAGGACTGGTGAACCGGAAGCAGGTCCCCTACGGCGAAGCAGCGAGAGCAATCGCAGCAACGCAGCAGTTGGTGCGTTCTTGCGACGCCATCAACGTTCGGAGCGTGATGAGCGTCCGACAGGTTCCTAGAGAAGGATCTCCTCCACCTCCATGTCGAGCAGGTTGAAAGAGAGTTTTCGGTTGCGCAGCAGGGCGCCCTGCCCGAGCAGCACCTTGCACACCTCCCCGACCTCAAGACTGGCGGCCGTGGCCGGAGTAAAGGAGGGGTTGCCGAGCTGCTGTTCGACCCCCTTGCCCCCCGTCCAGTGGCGATAGATGGTCTGCATGGAGCGATCCCCCGGCAGGATGGTGGCGACATGCCCGTACCAGCCGGCGATCGCGCCGTGGACCAGCGGGATGTCCAGTTCGCTGCAGATCTCCGCCAGATCCAGCCGGGCGGTGACGTTGTCGACCGCATCGACGACGCAATCGGCGCCGGCCAGCAGCTCCGGGCCGTTGCTCCGGTCGAGCAGTTCCCGGACCGGCCGCAGGGTCACCGCCGGATTAACTTCGGCGATCCGCTCAGCCGCCACTTCCGCCTTGACCCGTCCCAGGCCGGACGGAGTGGAGAGAAGCTGGCGGTTGAGATTATTCTCCTCGAAGATATCGGGATCGATGGCGATAATCCGTCCCACCCCGAGACGGGCCAACTGTTCCAGGATGTAGCCGCCCAGTCCCCCGCAGCCGATAACGGCCACCAAACTGCGAAACAGCTGGGCCTGCTGCAGGGTCGAGATCATCCGCCGGTTGCGCTGATAGCGGGCCGGCAGCAGACCGGCCTCGAAAATCGCGGCCTCCACTTCGGCAAGGCTCAGCTTGAAGCGCTCGGCGGCGGCGAGCTGGTGCCGCCAGGCGAGCAGGTCATCATCGGCGTTCTGCCTGAGAAAGGTCTGCAGTGCTTTCATCTCACCCCCCTCCGACCAGCGGGAACAGGGACAGGATGTCCCCCTCCCGCAGCTGCTGGTCCAGGGCGGCGTGGCGCGCGTTGACCAGCACGATCCCCAGTTCACTTTCGGCAATGCCGAGTTCCCGGACGATATGACCGACCTCGGTTCCGGAAGGCACCTCCCGCTCCTCGATCTTGAAACGATCGGTCCTGAAGGTGGCAAACAGCTTTACAGTAATGCGCATGCTCCGCTCCGCAAGAAAAACCCGGTGCGGCCCGCCGCGGGCCGCACCGGGAAGAGGGTTAAACAGCCAAAGAGCGCCCTCTTGCGGCGATCAGAAATCCCAGAAGGAATCGATTTCCTCTTCGCTGAAATCCCAGACCACATTGTGCGGCGGCAGCGGGTCGCTGCTGAAAAACTCGGGCAGACGATCGTGCTTGTTGGTGAAGCCCGCGGCCAGGTTGAAGGCGTGCTCGGTCTTCAGAATCGTCTTGCCCAGTCCGGTGACGTCGTCCCCGGTCAGGCTGGCGCCGAAGCGGGCGTTGATCAGGTCGATCAGCGCCGGCAGGCACTCGGGGACGTCCAGGGCCGGGAAGGCGATGAAGAGGCACATCCCGGTGCTGTCGATGGCGGCGGTGGCGATCTGCAGGTTGCGGGAGAGCTCGACCTGACCGTCCTTCTTGAGCGGATCGACCGCTCCGCCGACACCGAGGATATTGGTGGCGACGGCATAGCCGGCGGTGTGGTCGGCGCCCATGGTGCTGGTGGCGTAGGTGATGCCGATCCCCTTGACGCTGCGCGGATCGTAGGCGGGAATCCCCTGCCCCTTGACCACCGGCACCCGGGTCTGGCCGTAGACCCGGCCGACTTCGGCGGCGCCGCCGCCGAGGATGCGCCCCAGCGGGGTGCCCTTGCCGATCTCATCCCGGAGCAGACGGATGACGCCCTTGCCGTCGCCGAAGGGGAGGATGCCGGCCTCCATGGCGACGCCGAACATGACCGCCGTCTCGATGGAGTCGACGCCGATGTCATCCATGATGTTGTCGGCCTTGGCGATATCGTCCAAAACGTCGATGCAGCAGTTGGCGCCCAGGCCCCAGATGGTCTCATACTCGAAACCGGAGGTGAGGTACTGCCCCTTGTCGTCGACATACACCTGGGAACATTGGATGATGCAGCCGGAATGGCAGCCGTGCTTGGTCTTGCCGCCGCGGGCGTCGATGGTATCGTGCATGGTCTCGCCGGAGATCTTGTCGTGCCCCTCGAACTGACCGTAGCGGAAGTTTTTGGTCGGCAGGCCGCCGGCCTCGTTGAGGACGTTGACCAGCACGTTGGTGCCGTAGGTCGGCAGGCCCTCGCCGCTGACCGGGTGCTCGAGCATGGTCTTGGCGAAGGTGCGCGCGGCCTGCTTGAATTTCTCGGGATCGGCGATGCTGACGCCGGGGGCGTCGGTATCGTCGATGCTGATGAACTTGACCTGCTTCGCGCCCATCACCGCGCCCAGGCCGCCGCGGCCGTGGCTGCGGATCTTGTGGTCGGGATCCTTCACCGAGATGTTGGCGGCGGCCATGCGCATCTCGCCGGCCTCGCCGATGGTGATCACCCCGGTCTTCTTGCCGAGCCTTTCGGTCACCTTCTGGATGACGGCGAAATTGCCCTTGCCGGCCAGTTCGGTCTCCTCGGCGATGGTGACCCCGTCCTTGTTGATGTGCAGGTTGTAGAAACAGTCCTTCCCGGGCTTGCCCTCGATGATCAGCGCCTTGATGCCCAGGCGCGCGAACTGCTGGGCCGAGGTGCCGCCGGAGTTGCTCTCCTTGATGGTGCCGGTCAGGGGACTCTTGGCCCCGCAGGACATACGGCCGGACTGGGCGGCGGGGGTTCCGGAGAGCAGGCCGGGGGCAAACACCAGCTTGTTGTTCGGCCCGAGCGGATGGCAGGTCGGCGGCACCTCGGCCGCGACGATGGTCGAGGTCAGGCCCCGGCCGCCGAGTCCGAGCCACTCCGGCGGAACCTCTTCGCATTTGACGGTGAGGTCGGTCATGTTTACCCGAAAGATCTTGTCCATGTCTGTTCTCCCTTCCTTTTCTTTACGGTGGGCGGTTAATTAGGCAGATCGGCAGACGCCGGCGTGGATTTAAAAATCAAGTGTAAACGATTGTGCCGCCTCCGCAACAAGCGGCGGAGGATTTAGCTGCAATCCGAAAAAAAACGCCGCCGCGACGATTCACCCACTGGAATATATTCCCCGGTCGTTTATAAGTGTATGGATACGGCATCGGTAACCTCGGGTCCGAAAACCGCCGGCAGACGGGATCCTGGCCGGTAGCGAGAAACTGATCGCCGAAAAAGAGCATCTGAAGCGCCGCCGCCGGGCTCTTTATCGATTTTTTTCGGCTCGCCCGAGGGGACCGAGCTCATGGGTGACAACGGTTATCCGCCGGAGCGTTAAACCATGCCGAAAGCAACGAAGCCTGCAAGGATCGGGGATCAGCTGTCCCGTCGTTTGCTGCCGCTGGCAGTCGGCATCGGCCTGCTCATCACGGTTTTGGGTCCGGCCACCTACTGGATGCTCGAATCCCGCAATTTCCAGTGCCGTACCGACCTTTATGCCGGGGGCCTGGCGGAGAAAATCCAGGAATTCGTTCTGGAGTCGCCGGATCTCTGGAAATACCAGACCTACAGATTCCTCCCCTTGACCAAACAATTCAATGCCGATGTCGAAATGGGCTCGCTTCTGATCCTTGATGAAGCGGGGAAGCCGATCGCAAACGCTGAATTTCGTGACGGCAGGAGGCAACGACCCGGGGAGCTTTCCTTTCTCGAACGACTCAGTTCTGCGCGCGGAGAGGCCCCGATCATCTTCAACAACCGCCGGCTCGGCACGGTGGTCGTCAGCGCCGTCAATGGCGAACAGCCCGGCAACACCGGGATTTTCCTCGCGACATCGTCCCTGGTCGGGCTCTTCCTCGCCGTTCTGGTGTTCCGTTTTCCGGTGCGGGTGGTGAAAAGCACTGAAAAACGCCTGCGCAGAGCCACCGAGTTCGCCCGGACCGTGCTGGACAGCGTCAACGATGCCATCGCCATTATCGATACCGGCGATTTCCGGGTGCTCGGCTGCAACGCCGCCTTTCTTGACCAGGTCAGACTGAGCGAGGCGGAAGTGGTGGGAAAGCGCTGCTTCGAATTGACCCATGGTCGCTGCGATCCGTGCCGTTCGCCGGGCGAGCCCTGCCCGCTCCTGGAAACCGTAGCCACGGGAAAGCATGCGGCGGCCGATCATCTCCATGTTCTGGGCGGCAAGCGAAAGATCGTCGTCGAGATCTCCACCTCGCCGATCTTCGACGACCAGGGTCAGGTGGCCAGGGTGGTGCACGTGACCCGGGACATCAGCGAGCGAAAACGGATCGAAACGATGTTGACCGAACAGGCCAGAAAACTGGAGCAGCTGGCCCTGATCGACGCATTGACCGGACTCAACAACCGCCGCGGCTTCCTGACCCTCGCCGGGCAGCAGCTGCGGATCGCCGACCGCTTCGGCAAGAGGCTGCATCTGCTCTTTGCCGATCTGGACGGGATGAAATGGATCAACGACACCCTGGGGCACAGCGAGGGGGACCGGGCCCTGCGGGAAACCGCCGAACTGCTGCGCCGGACCTTTCGCGAGTCGGACATCCTGGCCCGCATCGGCGGGGACGAGTTCGCCGTGCTGGCCCTGGGGGAAGACAAAAGCGAGGAGGGGACCATCAGAAGTCGCTTCGAAGAGCAGCTGGTCGCCCATAACGACAGCGCGGACCGCGGCTACCGGCTCTCCATCAGTATCGGCATCACCGTTTACGACCCTTCGGTGCCCTGCTCCATCGAACAGCTCCTGGACCGCGGCGACGCCCTGATGTATGAACAGAAGCGGCTGCAAAAACAGTGCGACCCGCGCTGAGGCACGCCCCGGCAGAGCCGGTCCCGCTCGCTGCCGAGGGCGCGGATCGCGGCCTATCTTTTCATGTCCCGGCCCGCCGCGCCGGACGCAGGCGGTTGGCGGTCGGTCGCCAGATTCACCAGCCGCTCAAGCTTCTGGTCGATCGATTCGAGCAGCTGACGCGACCGGTACATGTTGCCGTAGATCAGGTAGATCACCAGCGGCATCATCACACCGAGGACGAACATGACCAGAAAGAACAGGGCGGCCGCGATACCGCCGATCCCGGCAATCATCTCATTGATTTCGGCTCCGAACATGGCTTCCTCTCCTTGAAAATTTCTGATCCGCGGCGCTCTTTGTGCTGATCAGACAGTCACACACTGAGCAGCTCTGCGCCGTCGCCAACCCCTCAACCTCCCTTTCCGCTACGCTCCCTTCCCCCTGCGAAGTATGGGGTGAAACGACCCCCCTTTCCGCTACGCTCCCTTCCCCCCTATTTCATAGGGGGGATTAAGGGGGTTGCTTCCCCCCTGCGAAGTAGGGGGGATCGAGGGGGGTCAGTCCCTCCCCGCCGGGGGGATCGAGGGAGAGCGCGGTTCAGCGCCCGAGGGCGCCGTGGCTTTACAGTATAGCCGACCGGCTTCTCGGAGTCGGCGTTCTTCGCTGCCTTGAACTTAAGGGCGCTCAAATAACGATCGATCGGAATCACGCAAAGTCGGTTCCCGGCACTCAATCAAAGAAAAAAGACACTTTCTTCCGC
>DASWJX010000355.1:0-2396 GCA_036396915.1 Geopsychrobacteraceae bacterium
GGGTTGAGCATCAGCGCCCGCCCGATCGCCAGCATCTGCTGCTCGCCTCCGGAGAGTTGATTGCCGAAGTATTTGCGGCGGGCCTGCAGGCGCGGAAAGAGCGCGTAGATCCGGGCCAGGTCCCACTTGCCGGGAAGCGAGGGGACCGTCAGGTTCTCCTCGACCGTCAGCGAGGGGAAGACTTCCCGCTCCTGGGGGACCCATCCGAGCCCGGCCCTGGCGCGGCCGTGGGTGGGCACTTTCTTCAGGTCCTGCCCGCGCCAGAGGACGGCTCCCCGGTGGAGCCGGGTATGCCCCATGATCGTCAGCAGCAGGGTGCTTTTGCCGACCCCGTTCCTTCCCAGCAGGGCAAGGCTTTCGCCTTCCTGCATGGACAGGGAGCAGTCATCCAGGACGGTCGCCTCGCCGTAGCCGGCGGATACACCTTCAACCCTCAGCATCTCAGTGCCCTTTTCCCAGGTAAACCTCGCGCACGCGCGGATCGACGGCGATTTCGGAGGGCGGGCCGGTCACCAGCTCCTCCCCGTTGACGAGCACCGTGATCCGGTCGGCAAAATTGAAGACCAGGTTCATGTCATGTTCGATCAGCAGAATGCTGATGTCTCTGGGCAGCTCCGCCAGCACGGCGAAGAGCTCGTCGCTTTCCCCTTCCGGGACTCCGGCCGCCGGTTCATCCAGCAGAAGCATCTTCGGGCGCGCCACCAGCGCCAGCGCCATTTCAAGCAGGCGCTGTTTGCCGTAGGCCAGCTTGTGGGTGACGACAAAACAATCCCTTGCCAGGTTCAGCTGTTCCAGCAGGGCGTACGCTTCGTCTATTTCGGAGATCCGCCGCGACAGCCGGGTAAAGCGCCGCTTCAGGAGGTTCATCTGCCGATGCTTGCGGACACAGATCGCGTTGGTGACGGATTCCAGGGGCGTCAGATGGGGAAAGAGGGTGTTGATCTGGAACGTTCGCGACAGACCGCGCCGGACGCGCTCGTCGGGGGGCAGGTGCGTGATGTTGGCGCCGCCCAGCCAGATGGAGCCCTCCGAGGGGCGCAGGACTCCGGTGATCTGATTGATCAGGGTGGTTTTGCCGGCGCCGTTCGGTCCGATCAGCGCATGGCGGGCGCCCGGGGCGATGGAAAGGTTCACCCCCTTGGTGACCATCAGACCGCCGAAAGACTTCCAGAGGCCCCGCGTTTCAAGAACAGCACTCATGCGATATCCTTCTTGCGGCGCCGTGCAAGCACCTGCGCCAATCTGCCCAGGCCGCCGAGAATCCCGCCCCGCAGATAGAGCGTCATCACGACCAGCAGCAGGCCGAGCCAGAAGTTCCAGTATTGCGGATTGATGTTGGAGAGCCGGTCCTGGACCAGCATGAACACGGCGGCCCCGACAAAACCGCCGTACATCGTCGCCGTGCCGCCGATGATCAGCATGATCAGCAGTTCCGCCGAACGCTCGAAGCTCAGGACATCGAGGCTGACGAACTGGGTCGACTGGGTCAGCAGTGCGCCCGCGAAGCCGGCGAGCACCGCCGAATAGGTGTAGATATTGGTCAGAATGGCCTTGACGGGGATGCCGATGGCGAGGGCCCGGGTCGAATTGTCGCGGAAGCTGCGCAGGGCGAGGCCGTAAGGGGAATGCATCATGCTGCGGGTGACGGCAAAGAGGACAAAGCTCACGCCGAGCACGTAGAGGTAAGACGTCCTGCCGTAGAGATCGAAGGAGAAGGCGCCGAACAGCTTGTCGATTTCAATCCCCTGCAGGCCGTCGACGCCGCCGGTGAAATCGGAGGCGCTGTTGGCGATCTCGTAGAGCAGCAGGCCGATCCCCAGGGTGATCATCAGTCGCGTCAGGTCGCCGCCCCGCAACAGCAGAAAGCTGCTGAGATAACCGGCCGCGCCGGCGACCAGGCCGGCCGCCAGCAACCCCATCAGCGGCTCCTGCCAGCCGTGGGTGGCCAGCAGCCCCGCCGTATAGGCGCCCAGGCCGAAGAAGGCGGCATGCCCCAGGGTCACGATGCCGCCGAAGCCCAGGATCAGGTCGAGGGACAGGGCGAACAAGCCGGTGATCAGGATCTGGGAGGCAAACACCAGCTTGGTCGGAAAGGCGAAAAACAGGCACAGCAGAGCGATCCAGAACAGGATCTCCGCCGGCTTCCAACGGTCGCGGTCCTGCATGGACTTGAGATAGCCCGTATCGCGGCGGGACGCATTCATCTTGTCTTCCTCCGTCCCAGCAGCCCTTGAGGAAAGAGCAGCAGCAGCAGGATCATCGTCGCATAGATGACGAAGGCGCCGATCTGCGGAACATAGTATTTTCCGGCAATGTCCACGACGCCGAGCAGCAGCGAGGCCAGCAGGGTCCCGAGCACCGAACCGGGCCCTCCGACGACCACGACCAGCAGAAAG
>DASWJX010000356.1:0-2335 GCA_036396915.1 Geopsychrobacteraceae bacterium
TGGCCGGCATCATCGCCATGGTGCGCGCCGGAGAGGGGGATGTCGCGCCCATCATGCGGGAACTGGCGCAGGGATTCAGGGGCGCGACGTTTTGAGCCGGGCTGTCGCTTTGTAACATCAACCCCTAACGTGAATGGAAGACATCATGGAATATCTCATCGCCTGGGCCCTGTTCGGGGCCGCTGCCGCCTCGATGGCCAAAGGCAAGAACCGCAGCGTTGTGCCGTGGGTGCTGATCGGCCTGCTGATCGGTCCCTTTGCCCTGCTGGTTCTCGCTCTTTTGAAACCTGCGCCCGGAGCGGATCAGGGTTACGATTGAAGCGCTGTCCGGGAAAAGCATGTCGGGGAAAAGCATTGCCCGCCGCGCGGGATCGGTGCTATAGTTTTCTACGCGAAAACCACGGGGTTCGGCCCTGTGGTTTTTTGTATTTATAAGTCTATGAATCGATAAGGAATGTCTTCACCATGATCAGTGCAACAAATATCTGTCTGGCCTACGGCAAGCGGACGATTTTCAAAAACGTTACGATCAAATTCACTCCCGGCAACTGCTACGGCCTGATCGGCGCCAACGGCGCCGGAAAATCGACTTTCCTGAAAATCCTGGCCGGCGATGCCGAGCCGGACAAGGGGGAGGTCACCATCGGCAAGGGGCTGCGGCTGGCGGTGCTGCGCCAGGACCAGTTCGCCTTCGACGAGGAGACCGCGTTCAATACCGTGATCATGGGGCATCAGCGTCTCCATGCCGTGATGTCCGAGCGTGAAGCGATCTACGCCAAGGAGGAGTTCAGCGAGGAGGACGGCATCCGCTCCGGCGAACTGGAAGCGGAATTCGCCGAGCTCAACGGCTACGACGCCGAATCCGAGGCGGCCGTTCTGCTGAACGGACTGGGCATCAACGAAGCCCTGCGCCAGAAGAAGATGAAGGAGCTGGAGGGGGGCGAAAAAGTGCGGGTCCTGCTGGCCCAGGCGCTGTTCGGCAATCCCGATGTGCTGCTGCTCGACGAGCCGACCAACCACCTCGATCTCAAATCTATCCAGTGGCTGGAAGAGTTCCTCGGCCGCTTTCAGAATACCGTCATCGTGGTCTCCCACGACCGGCACTTTCTCAACCAGGCCTGCACCCACATCGCCGATATCGATTTCGGCGGCATCCGCACCTATGTCGGCAACTACGATTTCTGGTACGAGGCCAGTCAGCTGGTACTGAAGCAGAAGCAGGACGCCAACAAAAAGGCCTCCGACAAGGCCACCGAACTGAAGGACTTTATCGCCCGCTTCAGCTCCAACGCCTCGAAGGCCAAGCAGGCGACCTCGCGTAAAAAACTGCTCGACAAGCTGAACATCGAAGAGCTGCCGGTGTCGTCGCGCAAGTACCCGTTTGTCGTGTTCAAGCCCGAGCGCCCCTGCGGCGACATCATCCTCGAAGTGAAGGGTTTGAGCAAAACCATCGACGGCGTCACGCTGCTGGACAACCTCGATCTGACCGTCAACAAGGGGGACAAGATCGCTTTTGTCGGCGGCAACAGCCTCGCCAAGACCACCCTGCTGCAGATTCTCGCCGGCGAACTGCAGGCCGACAGCGGCAGCGTGCGCTGGGGGGTGACCATCACCAGTTCCTACTTTCCCAAGGAAAACAGCGACTATTTCGCCGCCGACCTGAACCTCATCGAGTGGCTCTGCCAGTATCCGCCCCACGAGGGGGAGAACTTCGCCCGCGGTTTTCTGGGGCGCATGCTGTTCTCCGGCGACGAGGCGACCAAGTCGACCGGCGTGCTCAGCGGCGGCGAGAAGGTGCGCTGCATGCTGGCGCGGATGATGCTGACCAATGCCAACGTGCTGCTCTTCGACGAGCCGACCAACCACCTCGATCTGGAATCGATCACCGCCCTCAACAACAGTTTGATCGGTTTCGACGAGGTGATCCTGTTCACCTCCCACGACCACAAATTCGTCTCCACCCTGGCCAACCGGATCGTCGAGCTGACCCCCGGCGGGGTGATCGACCGGGCCATGAGCTTCGACGAGTATCTGGACAATGCCGACGTCAACGCGCTGCGCGAGCAGTTATGCCGGGGCGCGGCCGATCTGAACCTGTAGGGGCCGGGTCCGCGCCGGCGGCAGACCGGTCCTTGCTGTCGGAAACCCTTACACCTTGCGAAAGGCCGCCGGGAAACGCAAAAAAACATAAGCAGATCAATACGTTATGTTTTGGTATGTTTGTTGCTCTGCACAAAGAGTATGGCGAAACCGCATGTGATGAGTCCTTTTCATAAGCAATCGATCAGGAGGAGGTCAGCGAGAAACGGCGGTTCCGATGATCCCGAAGCTTTCT
>DASWJX010000357.1:0-9387 GCA_036396915.1 Geopsychrobacteraceae bacterium
AAAAAAATCATCATCATGATGGATCACTGCGCCAAAGACGGCAGCCCGAAGATTCTCGAGCAATGCAGTCTGCCGCTGACCGGCAAGAACGTGGTCGACATGATCGTCACCGAACTGGCGGTCTTCAGCGTCGACGCGGCGCAGGGGCTGACCCTGACCGAGCTGCCGCCCGGCTCCTCGCTGGCGACCGTCAGGGAGAAAACCGGCTGCGCATTCAGGGTCGCCGCCGACCTCAAACAGTGGTAAGGAGCAAAAAACCATGTCCGCACGCCGCAGGCGGACAACCAGAAAGCTGGCAGGGCCAAAACCCACAATCTGTCGGAACATGAGGTGATCGAGCAGATCATGCTCAAGAACGCGACTGTGAAACGCCTGATCGAACCGAGCGAAATCGGCGACCTGGCGGTCTATCTCTGCGCCGACAGGGCGGCCTGCTTCACCGGCTCCTGCCTGACCATGGACTGCGGCTGGACCGCAAATTAACATCAAAGAGCCAGGATTCAGGTATCAGGAATCAGGTTTTGGTTTTCCTGTCTCCTGATACCTGAATCCTGAAACCTATGGATTCCTATGGACCAGGAACTTTTGCAGATCGTATTCGACAACGTCTACAACGGCATCTACATCGTTGACGGCCGGGGGGTCACCATCGGCGTCAACCGCACCTTCGAGGAGATGTCCGGCATCAGCAACGCGGAACTGGTCGGCAGAAACCTGCGCGACCTGGTCGGCAAAAACAACTACTTCAGCGGCTCGGCCAGCCTGCTGGTCATGGAGCACAAACGCCCGGTGACCGCCACCTACTCGACCAAAACCAACCGCAAACTGCTGGTCAAGGGGCGGCCGATCTTCGACCGGGACGGTGAGATCAAGTACATCATCAACACCATCTGGGACCTGACCGTCGTCCAGTACAGCCGGCCGATCGACGCCGACACCGCCCGCAGCCAGATGCTGGTCGAGGAAGACATCATCACCTGCAGCGAGCGGATGATGCAGGTCATCGACCTGGCGCTGCGCGTCGCCAATACCGATTCGACGATCCTGCTGACCGGCGAATCCGGGGTCGGCAAAAGCTTGCTGGCGAAGATGGTCCACCGCGCCGGCGATCGCAAAAACCGGCCGCTGATGCAGATCAACTGCGCCGCGATCCCCGAAGCGCTGATCGAATCGGAACTGTTCGGCTATGAGGGCGGCGCCTTTACCGGCGCCGAACGCAAAGGCAAACCGGGTCTTTTCGAGATGGCGGACGGCGGAACCGTGTTTCTTGACGAGATCTCCGAATTGCCGCTGCATCTGCAATCGAAACTGCTCGGCGTGATTCAGGATCATGAATTTTTTCCGGTCGGCGGCAGAAAGCTCCGCCACGTCGATGTCCGGATCATCGCCGCCAGCAACAAAAACCTGTCGGACCGGGTCGCCGAGGGGAAATTCCGCGAGGACCTCTACTACCGCCTCAACGTGGTCCCCATCCACATCCCTCCCCTGCGCGAGCGGCGCGAGGACATTCCGGCGCTGGTCAGCTACTTCACGGAGAAATACAACCGCAAGTACAACAGCTACAAAAAATTCTCCGAAAGCCTGCTCAACCGCATGGTCGGCATGGCCTGGAAAGGCAACATCAGGGAGCTGGAAAACAGCGTGGAACGCAGTATCGTCACCTCTGCCGGCGACCATATCGTCTGGGGGCAGGATGATCCCGACCAGGAGCTCAGCTTGCCCGAGGGGACGACCCTCAAACAGATTCTCCGCACGCACGAGCAGCAGATCCTGCGCAAGGCCTACCGGCTATACGGCACGACGCGGCGGGTGGCGGCGGCGCTCGGCATCAGCCAGGCCGGCGCCGCCAGAAAACTGAAGATGCTGGGCAAGGACAGCTTGTCGGCCGATGCCGTGGATGATGGCCCATGAAAAAAAGTGCCGCCCGGCGACAGGTATCCATTCGGCTGAAAAATCAAATAATTGTTTAAACCGAGCGAATCCCGGCACCAGATCCACAAGGAACAATGTTTTATTTTTACTTGACAACCGGAATCGGCTTCCCTTAGGGTGGATTTTACAATTGGTCTTACCATTTGCTTATTTGAATTTCTAACGTCTTTTCACAAAGCAGGAACACCCTGGCTGAAAGCACCACTCAACCCAAGCACAAGGAGGATGGAATGAAAAGGTTCAAGTTGCTGGTCGGATTGCTGACCGCCCTGGCGCTGCTTGCAGCGCCGCAGGCTTTTGCCGCCAAAAAGGAGAAGTTCGGCGTCGACAAGCGTCACGATGAAGTGAAAAAGGAACTGCGTACCATCAAACCCTCGACGGAAAAGTTTAAATGGAAAATGGTCATGCCCTGGCCCAAGGGGCTTCCCTGGTATGACGTTTCCCAGCATTTCGCCGATACCGTCAAGCTCGCCTCGGGCGGCCGCCTCGACATCAAGGTCTTCTCGGCCGGTGAGCTGGTCGGCCCCATGGAATCCTTCGATGCCGTCAGCAAGGGCTCGGCGGACATCATGCACGACTGGCCCGGCTACTGGAAAGGGAAGAACGAGGCCTTCGTCGCCTACGCCTCCGTTCCCTTCGGCCTGGACGATGAAATGTACAACGTCTGGTTCTACGAGCGCGGCGGGCTCGACATGGCCAACGAGCTCTACGGCCGCTACAACATGGTGGTCTTCCCCGGCGGCCAGAGCGGGCAGGAGATGGGCCTCTTCTCCAACAAGAAGGCGACCAAGATGGCCGACTTCAAGGGAATGCGGCTGCGCACCGTGGGCTGGTACATGGACATCATGACCCAGCTCGGCGCCAGCGTTACCCCGCTGCCGCCCGGCGAGATCTATCTCGCCCTGGAGCGCGGCGTCATCGACGCCACCGAGTTCAGCGCCCCGGCCGTCAACGTCCCGCTGGGCTTCGACGACATCACCAAGTATGTCATCTCCCCCGGCGTGCACCAGCCCGCCATCCAGAACATGCTTGCCATCAACAAGGATTCCTGGAACAAGCTGCCGGCCGACCTGCAGTGGATCGTCAAGGCCGCCGCCGCCGAAACCCACCTCTGGTCCAAGTCCTGGCTCGAGAACCTCAATGCCGAGGCTATCGATATGATGAAGGGGAAAGTCGAGTTCGTCACCATGGATGCGGATACCATCAATGGCTTCGCCAAGAAGACTGAGAAGTACCTGGACGATCTCAAAGCCAAGCATCCGGACGTGAAGAAAGCCCTCGATTCCCAGGAGCAGCTCAAGAAGGATTTCGCCGAGTGGCGCGAGCAGCGCAGCCGCGTAGCCCCCTGGCCCCTCGATCAGTACAGCAGCGGCAAACACCTGCATTAACAGAAACCGGCTGACCGGGACGGCGGGGCCTCTTTATGAATGGGGGCTCCGCCGTCGTCCGACAATCGACTATCAATACGGAGAAAGACCCATGCTCATCATCGAGCGCAGCATCGATGCCCTGAACGAGAAGGTCGGCGTCCTCACCGCTTACCTGGCTCTGCCGCTGATCGGGGTGGTGGCCTGGGAGGTGGTCATGCGCTACGTCTTCAACGCTCCGACCATCTGGGGTTTCGAGGCGACCACCTTCATCTACGGCATCCATTTCGTTCTCGGCTTCGCCTATACCCACAAGCATGACGGCCATGTCGCCATCGACGTCTTCGAGGCCCGCCTGCCGCAACGTCCCCGCACCATCCTGCGCCTTGCCACCAACCTGGTGATCTTCATCCCCACCACGGGACTCATCGCCATCTGGTCGGTGATCTACGCGACTTCTTCCTGGAAAAACCTGGAGCGGGCCTCCACTTCCTGGGCGCCGCCGATCTATCCCTTCAAGACGATCATGGCGATCGGGTTCATCCTGCTCTTTTTGCAGGGGATAGCGAAACTGATCCATGATTTCCGGTCCCTGCGCGGGTCGGACAACCTGTCGTAACGGAGAACGTTTAATGTCCGCAGAAGTCCTCACCGTCCTTATGTTCGGCACGCTGGTGGCGGCCATCGCCCTCGGCCATCCCCTCGCCATCACCCTCGCCGGGGTAGCCACCCTCTACGGCCTGATCGACAACGGGTTCAACGTCCCCGGCCTGCTCGATCTGTTCGTCAACAACAACTGGGGCCTGTTCCTCAACTACACCCTGGTGGCCGTGCCGCTGTTCATCTTCATGGCCCAGATCCTCGACCGCTCCAAGGTCTCGGAGGGTCTGTTCGACGCCCTCTACATCACTCTCGGCGGCCTGCGGGGCGGGCTGGGGCTGTCGGTCATCGCCGTCTCCACGGTCTTCGCCGCCACGACCGGCATCGTCGGCGCCTCGGTCGTGGCCATGGGCCTGATGGCCGGGCCTTCGCTGCTGCGGCGCGGCTATGATCGCAGCCTGTCGGCCGGCATCATCTGCTCCTCGGGGACGCTCGGAATCCTCATCCCCCCCTCGATCATGCTCGTCGTCTACGGGGGTCTCACCGGGATGAAGGAGACCTCGGTGGGCAACCTGTTCGCGGCGGCGATTATGCCCGGACTGATCCTGTCCGGTCTTTATCTGCTCTACGTGACGGTTCGCTGCGGCTTCAATCCCAAGCTGGGCCCGCCGATCCCCGTGGCGGATCGCACCGCCACTCTCGGCCAGAAAATCTCCATGACGATGAAGAGCTTCGTCCCCCCCTTCGGCCTGATCCTGGTCGTCATGGGTACCATCCTCGCCGGCGTCGCCACGCCGACCGAAGCGGCGGCCCTGGGGTGCGTCGGCGCGATGATCCTGGCCGTTTTCAACCGCCAGTTCAACTGGGAGGTCATCACTCAGGCCTCCCTGGCGACCCTGCGCACCACGGCCATGATCATGCTGCTGTTCGTCGGCGGCAAGCTCTTCTCCGTGGTCTTTCTCAGCATGGGGGGAGGCGATGTCGTAGCGGACCTGCTGCTCGGCATGGACGTCTCCGAATATGTAGTCCTGGCGATCATGATGCTGGTCGTCTTTTTCCTCGGCATGTTCATCGACTGGGCGGCCATTCTGCTGGTGGTCGTACCTATTTTCACCCCCATCGCCATGGAGCTTGATTTCAATCCGCTGTGGTTCGCCATGCTGATCTGCATCAACCTCCAGACGTCTTTCCTGACCCCCCCCTTCGGCTACTCCCTGTTCTACTTCAAGGGCGTCGCACCGCCGGAATACACCATGGGGGACATCTACAAGGGGATTTTGCCCTTCGTCGCCATCCAGATCATCGGTCTGGCGCTGATGATCGCTTTTCCGCAGATCATCACCTGGCTGCCGTCGGTCTTCTTCGGGGGGTAAGATCGGTGAAGTGAAGCGTGAGGAGTGAGGAGAAAGAAGCGAGGCGCATTTACCCCTCACGCCTCACGTTTAAAGAATATTCATGGCGCTTGCCGCCTGCAGACCATGGGAGAGACAAGATGTTGCCAAAGATAAAAAAAATCCTTTACGCCACCGGCCTGGGCCCCGCCGCTCCATACGTATTCCGCTACGCTCTGAGCATGGCGAGGCGGCACGAGGCGGAGATCGTCGCCGTCCACGGCATGGAACCCCTGAGCACCTTTGCCCAGAGCCTGGTGGAGCTGCACGTCTCCCATACGGATTCGGAAGAGATGCACCGCCAGGCGCGGGAGACGGTCAAGGAAAAGCTGCGGGAGCGCATCCAGCGGCTCTGCGATCAGGAAAACGGCGGGAAAGATTGCCGAGTCAGCGCGATCCGCATCGTCGATGGGCAGCCGGCGCAGGTCGTCCTTTCCGTGGCGGCGGAGACCGGCGCCGACCTGATCGTCATGGGGTCACACCGCCATACCGCTCTCGGCGACGCGATGCTCGGCACCACCACTCACAAGGTTCTGCATGGTTCGTCGATCCCGGTCCTGGTGGTGCGGATTCCCGAGGGATATCGGGAAGAAGGTTTTTAACGCGCTTCGCGCGTGTCATTGGTCCTTTGTCACTTGTCACTGGCATACGACCAAGCAGGGAACACCAGACAAATGACCAATGACCAGTGACAAATGACAGGGTTTCATATGATTTCCAAAACCGCCATCGACCATCTTATCGAAAAACTCGGCCCGAAAAACGTCCTCTTCGAAAAAGAGGACCTGCTGGTCCTCGGCTACGATTCCACGCCCGGACTGCACCATCTGCCCGACATCGTGGTTTATCCCACCTCGACCGAAGCGGTGGTGGCGGCGATGGCGGTCGCCCGCGACGAAAAACTGCCGATCACCCCCCGCGGCAGCGGCACCGGCCTCTCCGGCGGCTCGGTGCCGGTCACCGGCGGCATGGTGATCTGCCTGACCCGGATGAACCGGATCCTCGAAATCGACGAGGAGAACCTGACCGCCACCGTGGAGGCCGGCGTGATCACCCTCGACCTGTTCAACGCCGTCGCGAAGCAGGGGCTCTTTTATCCGCCCGATCCCGGCTCGCAGAAGATTTCCACCCTCGGCGGCAACGTCATGGAGAACGCCGGCGGCCTGCGCGGTCTGAAATACGGCGTCACCCGCGATTACGTCATGGCGCTCAAGTGCGTTTTGCCGGACGGCAGCATCATCGAAACCGGCGGCAAGAGCGTCAAGGATGTCGCCGGCTACTCGTTCAAGGACCTGCTGGTCGGCTCCGAGGGGACCCTCGCCATCATCACCGAAATCACCGTCAGCCTGATCCCGCCGCCGCAGGACAAAAAGACCATGCTCGCCTACTTCGACAGGATGCCCGCCGCCGGCGATGCGGTGTCGAAAATCATCGCCGCCAAGATCATCCCGGCGACCCTGGAGATCATGGACCGGGCGACCATCAACTGTGTCGAGGACTATGTCTCCATCGGCCTGCCGCGCGAGATGGCCGCCCTGCTGCTGATCGAGGTCGACGGCCATCCTGCCGTCGTCGCGGAAGAGGCCGCCGCTATCGAGCAAGTGATGCATGCAGCCGGCGCCGCCGAATTCCACCTGGCCAGGGACGCCGCGGAGGCCGCCGCTCTGTCCGCCGCCCGGCGCACCGCCCTCTCGGCCCTGGCGCGGGTTTCCCCCACCACCCTGCTCGAGGATGCCACCGTCCCCCGCTCGAAGCTGGCCGACACCTTTGCCGAAATCGAGCGTTTGGCGGAGAAGTACCAGCTCAAGGTCGGCACCTTCGGCCATGCCGGCGACGGCAACCTCCACCCCACCGTCCTTTGCGACGAGCGGGACCAGGACGAGATGCGGCGCGCCCACGCCTTCTACGACGAACTCTACGAAAAGGTCCTCGCCTGGGGCGGCACCGTATCCGGCGAACACGGCATCGGCGTCGCCAAGCGCGCCTACCTCGCCAGGCAGATCGGCCCGGCCGGGGTCGAGGTGATGCGGCGCATCAAGTCCGGCTTCGATCCCCAGGGAATTCTCAATCCGGGCAAGATCATCGCCGAGGAGGGCTGAGTCATGTCCGCAAAGCAAAACCCCGTCGGCAGATTCGCCCCCGGCGACGCCCCGACTTATGAATCGGTGCTCCAGTGCATACGCTGCGGTTTCTGCCTGCCGACCTGCCCGACCTTCGTGCTGACCGACCGGGAACGCTCCAATCCGCGCGGCAGGGTCGCCCTGGCCCGCGCCGTCCATGAAGGCGCTCTCGATTTCACCCCGGCGCTCAAGGAGGAAAGCTTTTTCTGCCTCGACTGCCGCGCCTGCACCACCGCCTGCCCGTCCGGCGTCCGCCCCGGCGAGGTGATGGAGATCTGCCGCAGCCAGTCCCGCCAGCTGCAACCGGGCGGCCATGTGAGCACCGCTTTTCGCAAGTTCATCCTGCAGCGGATGATGCCCGACCCGGATCGGCTGGAAAACTCCATGCTCCCCGCGCGCCTCTACCAGCGCCTGGGGATCCAATGGCTGGTCCGCCATTCCCAGCTGCTCAAGCTCGGTCCCGACTGGATGGCCAAGGCCGAGGGGATGATGCCGAAGCTGGACCAGCCGCTGCGCCCCCAACTGCCGGAACTGACCCCGGCCGGCGGCGCAAAACGGGGCCGGGTCGGCTTCTTTCTCGGCTGCGTCATGACCCTGATGTACCCCGAAGTCTCGCGCCAGACGGTGCGGGTGCTGGCGCAGCAGGGCTTCGATGTGGTCACGCCGCGACAGACCAAGTGCTGCGGCGCGCCGCACCTCAGCGAAGGGGACCGCACGACCGCCCGCGAGCTGGCACTGTTCAATCTCGATCTGTTTCTCGATCAAGAGGTGGACTATATCGTCACCGATTGCGCCGGCTGCGGCAGCGCTCTCAAGGAGTATGAAGAGCTGCTCGAAGAGCAGGCCGATCAGCGGAAACTGGCCGCATTCCGCGGCAAGATCCGCGACATCTCCGAGTTCCTCATCGAGGTCGGCCTGCGCACCGCAGGGCTGAAAGAGCTCAAGCGAACCGTCACCTACCACGAGCCCTGTCATCTCTGCCACGCGCAGGGCATCTCCAGGCAGCCGCGCGAGCTGATCGAACAGATTCCGGGGGTCGAATTGCGGGAGATGCAGGAGTCGAGCTGGTGCTGCGGCAGCGCCGCGACCTGGGGCCTGAAATTCAGCGGGGAGAGCCAGCAGGTTCTGGACCGGAAACTGAACAACGTGCAACAGACCGCGGCCGACATCCTGGTGACGGGCAACCCCGGCTGTCAGCTGCAACTGGACTGGGGCATCCGCCAGGCGGGCATGCCGCAACAGGTCAAGCACCTGATGGAATTGCTGGGGGAAGCGCTCCCCGACAACCCCGCCGGGTGACCTCAGGTCAGGTCAGGCAGAAGCGCACTCCGTAAACAACCTGACACAAGCAGCATCCCGCCTCACGCAAAGCCGCAAAGTAAACCGAAAAAAGGTAACTATTCAGCACGCCACCAAATATCGTCATCCCCGAGTGGTTTTGTCGGGGATCCAGTGGGAAGTCTGGATTCCGGCCAAAAGCATGCCGGAATGACGGCGTGGGGGGCTTCAGCCACGATCGTTCGCCGCGCAAGCTGTTCTCACAGTGACAGCTGAATAGTTACAAAAAAGATTTCATGCAGGCGTTCAAGACGTTCCTTGCGGCTTGTCCGGAAGCGCCGGCTGGTGGTGGCCGAGCGCTGCCAACGGGCGTGCGGGGAGCTCTGTTTCCGGCCAGGAGCGCCGGCGATAAGGCGTGCCGGAACGAAACAGGGAACCGGATATGGTATTGTTACAGACAGGTTCATAGAAAGATGGTGCGAAGTGCGGTGATTTCGACCGCCGACCGGCAACAACCGCCGGGGCCCTTTCCTGTTGCCGGGATCAGCCCTTATGCCGAGACCGAACCTGATCGTCATCATCCTGCTGCTGGCCCTCGCCATGGGGATTGTTCTTCCGGCCTACAATATCTGCATTCTGCAGCCCGCCCTGCTTGATGCGCTGACCGAGGACGTCGAGCAGAGCGCCGTCCGCGCGGCC
>DASWJX010000358.1:0-25650 GCA_036396915.1 Geopsychrobacteraceae bacterium
AAAAAACCATCCTCTTCAACCTGTCGGGTCACGGACATGTGGATATGGCAGCCTACGACGCCTACTTTGCCGGGAAACTGGACAACTACGCGTATCCCGGCGCGGCGATCGAGGAATCGCTCGGCCGTCTTCCCAAGGTCGAGGGCTAGGGGGCGCCGATGGTCCGCGTCAAGATCTGCGGCATCACCAATCCGGACGATGCGCTGCAGGCAGCCGCCTGCGGTGCCGACGCCATCGGCCTGGTCTTTTTCGCGAAGAGTCCGCGCTGCGTCAGCCCGGAGCGGGCCCGCGAGATCATTGCGCGCTTGCCGCCGCTGGTGACGACGGTGGGCCTGTTCGTCAATGAAGATCCGCGGACGATTCGCGCTGTCGCCGCCCGGTGCCGCCTCGACCGGGTGCAGTTGCACGGCGACGAGAGCCCGGCGGACTGTCTGCTGCCGCCGCTGCGGGTGCTCAAGGCGCTGCGGGTCAGGGACGCGGAATCGCTGGCGCGGGCCGATGACTATCCGGCCGATCTGCTGCTCGATGCCTGGTCCGACCAGGTCTACGGCGGCAGCGGCCGGCAGTTCGACTGGCAGCTGGCCCGCGCGCTGGCGGCCAGACGGCCGATCATCCTGGCCGGCGGTTTGCGGCCGGACAATGTTGCCGAAGCGGTCGCCGCGGTCAATCCCTATGCGGTCGACGTGTCGAGCGGTGTCGAACGGTCGCCGGGCAGAAAAGATCACGAAAAAGTGGCGGAATTTATCCGCCGGGCGAGGAACGGATGACTTACGAATTTCCCGATAAACGAGGCCATTTCGGCGACTACGGCGGACGTTATGTGGCGGAGACGCTGATGCCGGCGCTGCTCGAACTGGAACAGGCCTACGACGCGGCCCGCCAGGATCCGGCGTTTCAGCAGGAGTTCGACTACTACCTGAAGCACTATGTCGGTCGCCCCAGTCCGCTCTACCATGCCCGCCGTCTCAGCGAGCAGCTCGGCGGCGCGCAGATCTACCTGAAGCGGGAGGATCTCAATCATACCGGCGCGCACAAGGTGAACAACACCGTCGGCCAGATTCTGCTGGCGCGGCGGATGGGCAAGCGGCGGATCATCGCCGAGACCGGCGCCGGGCAGCATGGGGTGGCGACGGCCACGGTGGCCGCCCTGTTCGGCATGGAATGCGAAATTTTCATGGGCGCCGAGGATATCCGCCGCCAGTCGATCAACGTCTTCCGCATGAAACTGCTCGGCGCCAAGGTGCATGAAGTGACCAGCGGCACGGCGACCCTCAAGGACGCCATGAACGATGCCCTGCGCCACTGGGTGACCCATGTGCGGGACACCTTTTATATTATCGGCACCGTCGCCGGCCCTCACCCCTATCCGCTGATGGTCCGCGATTTTCAGTCGGTGATCGGCACGGAATCCAAAGCCCAGCTGCAGGAAGCCAGAGGCTGCCTGCCCGACGTGGCGCTGGCCTGTATCGGCGGCGGCTCCAACGCCATGGGCCTGTTCTACCCCTTCGTCAGGGATGCCGGGGTGCGGCTGATCGGTGTCGAGGCGGCGGGTCACGGCGTCGACACCGGCAAGCATGCGGCGTCGATCAGCGCCGGCGCGCCAGGGGTGCTGCACGGCAACATGACCTATCTGCTGCAGGATGAGGCGGGGCAGATCGAACACGCCCATTCGATATCGGCCGGGCTCGACTATCCCGGCGTCGGCCCCGAGCATGCCCATCTGCATGATATCGGCCGGGCCGAATACGTTTCGGTCACCGATGATGAAGCGCTCGACGCGTTCCAACGTCTGACCCGGGTCGAGGGGATTATTCCGGCCCTGGAAAGCGCCCATGCCATCGCCGAGGTCATCAAACTGGCTCCAACCATGTCCGCGGATCAGACGATTCTCGTCTGTCTCTCCGGGCGTGGAGACAAAGATATCCACACCGTCGCCGAGACGATGGGGGTGGAATTTTAACTAGGTTTCAGGCCTCAGGTTTCAGGATACAGGAAAGGCAAGAACGGTTTGCCTGGCGCCTGATTCCTGACGCCTGAAACCTTTTCCGAAGGAAAATAATGAAATTTACCGAACTGGATTTATCCCCGGACGTGCTGCGGGGGATCGCGGAAACCGGATTCACCGAGCTCACGCCGGTGCAACAGGAATCGATCCCGCTGGCACTGAAGGGCAAGGATGTCGCCGCCCAGGCCCAGACCGGGACCGGCAAGACCGCGGCCTTTCTGATTTCGCTGTTCAGCAAACTGCTGAGCAGCGGCAGCGAAACCAGCCAGAACCCGCGGGCCCTGGTCATGGCGCCGACCCGTGAGCTGGTGGTGCAGATCTGCGATGACGCGGAAAAGCTCGGCAAATACACCGGACTGCGGGTTCAGGCGATTTTCGGCGGGATGGATTACGAAAAACAGCGCCAGGCCCTGAAGGACGGGGTCGATATCATTGTCGCCACCCCGGGTCGTCTGATCGATTACTACAAACAGCGGGTCTTCTCCATGCACCGGGTCGAATCGCTGGTGATCGATGAAGCGGACCGGATGTTCGACATGGGCTTCATCAAGGATCTGCGTTATATCCTGCGCAACCTGCCCCCCTTTGACAAGCGCCAGACCATGCTCTTCTCCGCGACCCTCTCGCCGCAGGTGATGGAGCTGGCCTATGAGTTCATGGATCTGGCGGAGCGGGTGCAGATCGAACCGGAGCAGGTGACTGCCGAAGGGATCGATCAGGTGCTTTACCATGTCTCGCGGCGGGAGAAATTCGCCCTGCTGCTCGGTCTGCTGAAGCAGGAGCCGGGGATCGAAAGGGTGCTGCTGTTCGTCAACACCAAGGCCGAGGCCGAACGGCTGGACGCCCTGCTCAACGCCAACGAGGTGCCGAGCGCGGTTCTGTCCGGCGACATCCCGCAGAATAAACGGATGCGCATTCTCGAACAATTCAAGGAGGGCAGCCTGACCCACCTGGTGGCCACCGATGTCGCTTCGCGGGGCATCCATGTCGACAACATCACCCATGTCGTCAACTACGATCTGCCCCAGGACCGGGAGGATTACGTGCATCGGATCGGCCGCACCGCCAGGGCCGGGGCCAAGGGGCGGGCGATCAGCTTTGCCGATGAGGAGATGGTCTACCAGCTGGACGAGATCGAGGCCTATCTGGGCATGAAAATTCCCAGCATGATGCCGATCGACGAAGAGTTCTGCTTCAACTACAAACGCGCCCACGTTAAACGGAAAAAGCCGCCGCTCGAAAAGCCCGGCGTCGCCGCGCGGCGGCGGCCGCCCCGGCGCGGGCCGCGCACCGGCCGCAAGCCGGGCGGCACACCGTCCTGAGCCGTCGGCTTCCGGTCGCAGCTCGCGGCCGGATTTTTTCGTGAGCCGACGATCGCCGGGAGAAGGTCGGGAGAAAAAGATTGATCATCTCCCGACAGTTCGATTAGACTCAAAAACTTTGACGCTCTCCATCTGCATGCGCGGGAAGCTGGCGAAAACAATGACACGGATTGAGACAGTTTTTAACGATTTACGGCAGCGCAACGAAGCGGGCTTGATCCCCTTTCTGACCGCCGGAGATCCGGACCTCGCAACCACTGCCGACCTGATCCGGACCCTGGCCGCCGCCGGCGCCGATCTGATCGAACTCGGCTTCCCCTTCTCCGATCCGATGGCCGACGGACCGACCATCCAGGCCTCGTCGGAACGGGCGCTGGCGGCCGGAACGACCCTGGCAAAGGTCCTGCGCATGGTCAGCGAGGTGCGTCAAGATTGCCAGGTGCCGCTGGTGCTGATGGGCTACTACAATCCGCTGTTCCGTTACGGCGTGGAACGTTTCGCCGCGGATGCCGCGGCCGCCGGGGTCGATGGCCTGCTGCTGGTCGATCTGCCGCCGGAGGAATCCGCCGAGCTCGGTGCCTGTCTGAAGCAGGTCGGGATCGCCCTGATCACCCTGCTGGCGCCGACAACGCCGCCGGAGCGGATGCGAAAACTGGCGGCCGCCGCCGAAGGCTATCTCTATTACGTCTCGATGACCGGGGTCACCGGCACGCAGAAGGTCGCGCCTGACGACATTCGTGGCGCCGTCGCAGCCCTCAAGGGGATGACCGATGTTCCGGTCGGAGTCGGTTTCGGCATCACCACTGCCGAAGAGGCCGCGGCCGTGGGGCGTTTTGCCGACGGCGTTGTGGTCGGCAGCGCTTTGGTCAGAATTATCGAAAAGTACGGCGCGGACCCTGAGCTGCTGCCGCAGGTCAGGCGCTTTATCGCATCCCTCAAGAGCGGTTTGGCGGCGAGTCGCTGAGCAGCGCGACGGCGCTTGAGGCGTGCCGCGGGCGGCGGATCGAAAGCCGTGGCCCGTTCATTTTTTTAAACCTGGATCCTTGAGTAAACGGCCGAAAAAGAGTGCGAGTGCTTGGATTGAATAAGTGTTTCAAAAATCTTAGCTGCACCAAAAGGTTCAGCGGCGATTTTTGCGACGCTTAGGCAATTCAATGACTTGTGCTATTTGAGGTCGAGTACTCACGGATCCAGGTTCAATACTGCAGCACCGGGCATGGCGTCTGGTCCCGAATCGTGCGAGGTCTATAAATGGTTTGGTTTAAGAGAAAAAAAGCGCCGGTGGCGTCTGTTGAAAGAAAGACCGTGCAGATGCCGGAAGGTGTCTGGACCAAGTGTAAAAACTGCCAGGAAATAATCTACGCCAAGGAGATCGAGCGGAACCTCAACGTCTGCCCCAAGTGCGACTATCATTTCCGGATCAGCGCCCGGGAGCGGATCGATCTGGTGCTCGACGAAGGGTCTTTCATCGAGATGGACAGCGCGGTGCGCTCCGTCGATTTCCTGGAGTTCAAGGATTCCAAGCGCTACAAGGACCGCATCAAGGATGCCATCAAGAAAGCCGGAGACGGTGACGCGGTCCTCTGCGGCTGCGGCATGATCGAGGGCTTGCCGGTCGTTGTCTCGGTGTTTGATTTCTCGTTCATGGGCGGCAGTATGGGCTCGGTGGTCGGCGAGAAGATCACCCGGGCCATCGAAAAGGGTCTGGAAACCAGGACCCCGGTACTGGTGTTCTCCTCGTCGGGAGGCGCGCGGATGCAGGAGAGTATCCTCTCGCTGATGCAGATGGCAAAAACCAGTGCCGCCCTGGCCAGGCTCAAGGCGGCCGGAATTCCCTTTATTTCGGTGCTGACCGATCCGACCACCGGTGGGGTGACCGCCAGTTTTGCCATGCTCGGCGATATCAATATGGCCGAGCCGCGCGCCCTGATCGGCTTTGCCGGTCCGCGGGTTATCGAGCAGACCATCCGCCAGACGCTCCCCGACGGCTTCCAGCGTTCCGAATATCTTCTGGAGCACGGCATGGTCGATATGATTGTGCCGCGCAAGGAAATGAAGGCCCGTCTCTCCCAGATTTTACGTATCTTCACGAAAAGTTGAGGGCAGGCGTGGGCTACCAGGCCGGACTCGACTATCTTTACTCGTTGCAGCGTTTCGGCATCAAGCTCGGGCTGGACAATACGGCCCGACTGCTTGAACGGCTCGGCAACCCCCAGGATCAACTGCGCATCGTCCATATCGCCGGAACCAACGGCAAGGGCTCGACCGCAGCCGCCCTGGCGTCCATCCTGCGCCAGGGCGGTCTGCGGGTCGGCCTCTATACCTCACCCCACCTGCACAGTTTTACCGAACGGATCCAGGTCGACGGCCTGCCGGTCGACGAAGCGACCGTTGCCGAGCTGATCGCAGAGATCAGGCCGGTCGCCGAACAGCTCGGAACCACCTTTTTCGAGTTCGCGACCGCCCTGGCGCTGCTCTGCTTCCAGCGCAGCGCAACAGAATGGGTGGTGCTGGAAGTCGGCATGGGGGGACGGCTCGATGCGACCAATGTGGTGACCCCGGAGCTGGTTCTGATCACGCCGATCAGCCTCGATCACGCCCTGCACCTGGGCACTTCGCTGGCCGCGGTCGCCGCCGAAAAGGCGGGAATCCTCAAGCCGCGGGTCCCGGTTGTTTCGGCCCGGCAGCCGGCGGCGGCGCAAGCGGTGCTCGGGGAACGGGCGCTTGCGCTGCAGGCGCCCCTGGTGCGCGGCGGCGAGGAGTTCCGCTGGCAGGCCACGGCTGACGGCTTCCGTTATCGAGGGCTGGATCTGGTGCTGGAGGGGTTGCGCCCCGGGCTGGCCGGAACGCACCAACTGGAAAACCTCAGCCTCGCCCTGGCGGCGGCGGAGCTGCTCAAGCGACAGGGCGTGCCGTTGTCCGCCGCTGCCATGCGGCGCGGGATTGCCGCGGTGCGCTGGCCGGGACGTCTTGAGTGGCTGGGGGACCGGGTGCTGCTTGATGGCGCCCACAATCCGGCCGGCGCGACGGTGCTCGCTGACTATCTGACGGAAAACCGACTGCAGGGGATTCACTGGATTGCCGGGCTCAAGGCGGACAAGGACTGGCGACGGATCCTCGACCCGCTGCTGCCTCATGTTGCGCAACTGTATGCCTGCAAGCCGCCGGTCGATGCCGCCGTTGCGCCCCGGCAGCTGGCCGGCCATGCCCGCGCGCTGGGTGTCGCGGCGCAGGTTTTCGAGCATCCGCAACAGGCGCTGAGCGCGGCCCTTGCGGGCAGCGAGCCGGACGGGATGATCCTGGTGGCCGGCTCGCTGTTTCTGGTTGCCGCCATTCGCGCGCAGCTGCTCTGTGCCGGGGCGCAGCAGAGCGCCTCGCAGGCTGATTTCCCGTCAGGACCAGCGGCGTGCTAGCGGCCCGTCTTCTGATCGCATCGCTGGCTGTTCTGCTGCTGATCCTGCCGGGGCGAAGCTGGGCGGCGGCCCTGGTTCCGGCCGCCGCCGACGGCGAACAGGTCGATCTGGAGGCCGATCAGCTGACTTTTGACGGTCAGCTCGGGCGCTATCTGGCCAGCGGCAACGTCCGGCTCAGACAGGGCGAGCTTCAGCTGCACAGCGACGAGCTCTGGTGGCACCGGGAGAGCGGCGCTATCGAGGCGAGCGGCGGGGTCGTGCTGGAGGGGGAGGGGGAGCGCCTGAGCGGTCAACGGGTCCGCTACAATCTCAACGACGGCACCGGTCTGGTGGAAGAGGGGCGCGCCTTTCTCCGCGAGCAGAACCTGCGGATCAGCGGCGCGCGTATCGAAAAGCGCGGCGCATCGGACTATCGGATCGTCGACGGCAGTTTTACCACCTGCGAGGCGGCGGTTCCGTCCTGGAAATTCGGCGCCGGTCAGCTGGATGTCACCGCCGGCGGCTATGCCCGCGCCCGGCACGCCGTTTTCTATCTCAAGGATCTCCCCGTCTTTTATGTTCCGTACCTGATCTATCCGGCCAAGACCGAACGTGAGTCGGGGCTGCTGATGCCGCGCGTCGGCTATTCGGATCGCCGCGGCATGGAATTTTCCGCGGCCTACTATCAGGTGCTCCGCCGTAATCAGGACGCGACCCTTTATCTCGATTATCTGTCCGATCTGGGTCTCGGCAAAGGGCTGGAGTATCGTTATGTCTTCGCCAGGGACAACGCCGGCGAGGCTGAAGGTTATCACATCGACGCCGAAGACGGTGACGATCGCTACGCCCTGGACTGGGAACACCGCGGGACCTTGCCCGGCCGGGTGCGGCTGAGTGCCGACACCGAGTATGTCAGCGACCGGGATTACTTTGCCGATTTCGGTGAGGAAGCCGGGGAGTACAATAAAGACCAGAGCCTTTCGATTGTCGCTCTGAGCCGCAACTGGGGGCTGTACAATCTGGTCGGGGAACTGCGCTACAGCGAAAACCTGCAGCGGGACGAGCCGACCACCCTGCAACGGCTGCCCCGGATCAGTTTTGATGCGGGGCGGCAGCGGCTCGGCGCGACCCCCTTTTATTTCGCCTTCGGCAGTGAATATACCTATTTCTGGCGGCAAGAAGGGCTGAAGGGGCAGCGCCTGCGGGTGCGTCCGGCCCTGCTTGCGACCTGGAAGCTTTGGGACGCGGTGGACGTCATTCCGGAGCTCGGCTGGACGGAACGGCATTACTGGACCTCCGGTGATCAATCGGGTCATGAGCAGCAGGGGCTTTACGACTTTTCGACCCGGCTGAGCAGCCGCTTCTACCGGGTCTATTCCCGAAACTCTGCATCGATCAGCCGGATCCGGCACATGCTCGAGCCGGACCTGGCGTATTTCTATGTTCCCGATGTCGATCAGCAGCGGCTGCCCGAGTTCGACGACTTCGACCGGATCGACAAGGCCCATCGCATCGAATACGGTCTGACGCAGCGGCTCACCACCAGATCGGATTCCGGCGAGGACCTTCCGGAATACCGCGATCTGCTGTTTTTCAGGTTATCACAAGGTTATGACCTGCGCGATAGGGAAGGGCGGGAGCGCTTCACGCCCCTGCGCGGCCTGTTGCGGCTGCGGCCGGCCGCGTTGGTTGAGTTAAGCGCCGACCTCCGTTTCGATGTCGAGGCGGGGCGCTGGCATGAATACAGCGGCGCGGCGCTGTTTCGGGACCTGCGCGGCAATCGGCTGGGTCTGCAGTATCGCAAGCCGGCAGCCGCCGCAGACGCCGCCGCCGATCAGCCCGAGGTGGACTACGGCAGCCTGGAGCTGAAACTGGCCTGGCTCAAGCCGGTCTATCTGGGCTACCGCAACCGCTATGATTTTGTCGCGGCGACCGAGCTGGAGCAGGTGCTGGATATCGAATACCGGCATCAGTGCTGGAGCCTGTTCGTCACCTTGCGCGACCGGGATGACGAGCAGTCGATCATGCTGTCGTTCTCTCTGGGGGGGATCGGCATGGTCGGCAGTGTCGGCGGCAATCTGGGGGGAAGCTGATCCTGCGGTTACGCTCGCAACCGTTCGCAACGGGAGCGAAAAGAGGGTTGACGAGCTTCTGTTCTCATGAGAAGTTAGCCGGGAGTTATGGGCTCCGGGTTTGGAATCGTGACTTCGATGGTCGGCAATCCGGTCCGGCACTAACCGGTTGCGGCTGTAGCGATTTACGGGCTTGGCAGGTCGCATCCCTGCCGACAGGAGGATTCCTTGGCTGCAAAAGAACCGGCTCGGCCGACGAGGTTCGGGGCTCCGGCCTGGTTGGTTTTGATCGTTCTGCTGATGCTGGGATTTGCCATGTTCGGCGACCGGGGGGTGTTGCGGACGATGCAGTCGAGCCGTTACCGGGCTGAATTGCAGGCAGAGCTGCAAACCCTTCAGGACGAGAAGCAGCGGCTCCGCGAGGAGATCGAGCGGTTACGCGAGGACCGGGATTACTGGGAGCAGCTGGCCCGCAAAAAACTCGGTATGGTCAGGGAGGGGGAATTGATCTATCAGTTTGAACCGTCTCCCGCACCGGCCGAGTAGGGGCGATCCGGGAGACGAACCGGTGAGGTGTTGAGCATGGAGTGTCTTCGGAGGCGGGACAGGGGATGATGATGGCGGGAACCAAAACAAGGACGCAGCGGCGCATGGAGCGCAAGCAGGCAGTGACCCTTCTGGTGCTGGTGCTGGTCGTCTCGCTCTCCAGTTTTACCCTGGGGGTGATGGTCGGTCGTCGGGGGGCGGAACGGGATCTGGCGCAACGCCAGGCCGAACCGAAACGGATTATGGTCGCAGAGGCTCCCCGGCTAGCGCCGGCGACCGTCGCCGCGACCCCGGCAAAGAGCCCGCCCGCCGAAGAGGAAGAGCTGACCTTTTACGACAACCTTGCGCGGGACGAGGCGGCCCCGCTCGGCAGTGGCATCAATCTGCCGCCGGAAGCGGAACCGCCCGCTGCGGCAAGTCGCCCGGACCCGGCCGAGCCGGTCGCGGCAGCAGTGTCACCGAAGGCTGCCGGGGGTGCCGGAAACGCTGCCGGGCCCGCAGTTGAAAAGACGCCGGTTGTTGCTCCGGAACTCTCCGAGGACGTCCCGTCAGCGGTTGCCGACGGCGGTTACTCGGTGCAGGTCGGTTCTTTCGCATCGGTGGCCGACGCGGGCCGCTACAAAAAAACGCTGCAGCAGAAGGGCTATCCGGTTTTTATTGCCGAGGCCGATTTGGGTGCGAAGGGGATCTGGTATCGCGTTCGACTCGGGCCCTATGCCGATGCCGATGCGGCCCGGAAGGTGCTGCGCAAAGCCGCTGAAACGGACCATATCAAGGGCTTCGTTTCGCGCTTGTAGGGCGGCTTTTTCAGGGTCGGCGGCCGGCCGCGCGGCGGGATTTTTTTCTTGACATTTTTTCGGCGGAGTAATACCTTCCTGAGTCCGTAACGCGGGGTAGAGCAGTCTGGTAGCTCGTCGGGCTCATAACCCGGAGGTCGGAGGTTCAAATCCTTCCCCCGCAACCAAAACCAGACACCTCCCGCCGGGAGGTTTATTTTATAGTGTCTGGCGGTGTAGCTCAGTTGGTTAGAGCATGCGGCTCATATCCGCAGTGTCCGGAGTTCGAATCTCTGCACCGCCACCATCCTCAAGGCCCTCCCCGTTCCGGGGAGGGCCTTTTCGCTTCGGAACCCTTATGCCTCGGGCCCTGCTGAAAGAGCTTGAACAAAACCCGTGGATCGTGCCGGGAGCGCGCCTGCTGGTCGCCCTGTCCGGCGGGGTCGATTCGGTGGTGCTGCTGCATCTGCTGCAACGCCTGGCGCCCGAGCGCGGCCTGAACTTGGCCGCCGCCCACCTCGATCATGGTATCAGGCCGGAAAGCGGCGACGATGCCCGGTTCGTCAGCGCGCTGTGCCGCAAGGGGGAGATCCCCCTGACGCTGGAGCGCTGCGACGTGCCGGCGCTGGCGCGCGACCGCAGGCTCAGCCTGGAGATGGCCGCCCGCGAGGCGAGACGCGAGTTTCTGCTGCGGACCGCGGCGCGGCAGCAGGCCGAGTATATCGTCCTGGCTCACCATCGGGACGATCAGGCGGAAACCTTCCTGCTGCGGCTGTTGCGCGGTTCGGGTCTCAGCGGTCTGTGCGGGATGCAGCCGCGCCGCGGCAGCTGGCTGCGACCCCTGCTGCAGCTCGGTCGGCAGCAGGTTCTGGACTATGCCCGTGACTGGCAGCTGGTCTGGGTGGAAGATCTCTCCAATCGGGATGACCGTTATCTGCGCAACCGGGTCCGTCACGAGCTGTTGCCGCAACTGCGCCGCTACAACCCGCGCCTGGAAGAGCGCCTCGACCTGCTCTGTCGTCAGCAGCAGGTCGAAGAGGATTTCTGGACGCAGCTGATCGGCACAACCCTCCCCGCAGTGATCATCTCCCGGGATGACGGCCTGCGCCTGTGTCGCCGCGGGCTGCTGAATCTCCATCCGGCCCTGCGGCTGCGGACCCTGCGGGAAGCGATCCGTCTGCTGCGGGGCAATCTGCAGGGGGTGACGGAAAAACATCTGGCGGCCGTCGCGCATCTGCTGCACACAGAGCGGAGCCAGGCCTCGGTCGACCTGCCGGGGCTGTGGGCTGCGCGCCGCTATCAACAGCTGTGGCTCTGTTCGTCGGCTCCCGAGAGCGACCGCTATGGTTTCGAGCTGCAGGTTCCCGGAGACGTCGCTTTGCCGGAGGGCTCTCTGCTGCGCGCCGAATTTGCCGATGCGCCGCGCGGCGAGAGCGACAGCGTCGTGGAGTTTGCCGCGCAGCAGCTGGTCTTTCCGCTGCAGGTCCGCAGCTTCCGGCCGGGGGACCGGTTCCGTCCCGCCGGTACCGGTGGCGGCAAGAAACTCAAGGATTTTTTTATCGACATCAAGCTTGAACGGGAGCAGCGGCAGCGGGTTCCCCTGGTGGTCTCCGGCGGAGAGATTCTCTGGGTTGCCGGGGTGCGTCGCTCCGCTTGTGCGCCGGCGGGGAAAAAATCGGGTCGGGTGCTGCGTCTGGAGCTTGTGCGCGGCAGCATTCAGGGATAAAAGCCTTGAGGACGCGCGCACTTTATGGTAATTTTTTCAGCTAATTCCAACACCTTTGGAGTCTGCCCCGGTGGGCCGAAGACTCCAGAGTAAACTCCATAGGGGGTCTTGTGAGTCAATTCCAGAAAAATCTCGCCCTCTGGCTTGTCATTTCGCTGCTGATGATCATGTTGTTCAACATGATGTCGCAACGCGAGGGCGATCAGAAACAGCTTAATTACACAGAATTTTTAAATGCGGTTGAGTCCGGCCAGGTGACATCCGTCGCTATTCAGGGCGACCAGATCGACGGCGTTTACGAAGACGGCACCAAGTTTCAGACCGTCGCGCCTTCCGACCTCGAGCTGATTCCGGATCTCAAGGCGAAGGGGGTGACGATCGTCGCCAAACCGGTCGATGATCAGGGCTTCTGGTTTACCCTGCTGATCTCCTGGGGACCGATCCTGCTGCTGATCGCCGTCTGGATCTTTTTCATGCGCCAGATGCAATCCGGCGGCGGCAAGGCGATGAGTTTCGGCAAGAGCAAGGCCAAACTGTTGACCGACACCCAGGGGCAGGTGACCTTCCAGGATGTTGCCGGCGTCGATGAGGCCAAGCAGGAACTGGAAGAGATCGTTGAGTTCCTCAAGGATCCGAAGAAGTTCACCCGTCTCGGCGGGCGGATCCCCAAGGGCGTTCTGCTGGTCGGTTCTCCCGGAACCGGCAAGACGCTGCTGGCGCGGGCGATCGCCGGTGAGGCCGGGGTGCCGTTCTTCACCATTTCCGGTTCGGATTTCGTGGAAATGTTTGTCGGGGTTGGCGCCAGCCGGGTCCGTGACCTGTTCGTGCAAGGGAAAAAGAACGCGCCCTGCATCATCTTTATCGACGAGATCGATGCGGTCGGCCGTCACCGGGGGGCCGGGTTGGGCGGCGGTCACGACGAGCGCGAGCAGACCCTCAACCAGCTGCTGGTCGAAATGGACGGTTTCGAGTCGAATGAAGGCGTGATCCTGGTGGCGGCGACCAACCGTCCCGATGTTCTCGACCCGGCGCTGTTGCGCCCCGGGCGTTTCGACCGACAGGTGGTCGTGCCGCGTCCCGACGTCAAGGGCCGGACCCGGATTCTCAAGGTTCATTCCCGTAACGTGCCGCTGGGCGAGGGTGTCGACATGGAGGTCGTCGCCAAGGGCACGCCCGGGATGTCCGGCGCCGATCTGGCCAATCTGATCAACGAGGCGGCCCTGCTGGCGGCCCGCGCCAACAAGACCCAGGTCGACATGGATGATGTCGAGGCGGCCAAGGACAAGGTTCTGATGGGGGCCGAGCGGCGCTCCATGGTCATTACCGAAGAGGAAAAGCGGGTCACGGCCTACCATGAGGCCGGCCATGCGCTGCTCGCGCTGTTGACCCCCGGCTCCGATCCGGTCCACAAGGTGTCGATTATCCCGCGCGGGCGGGCCATGGGCGTCACCATGTACCTGCCGGAGGACGAGAAGTATAACGAGACCGCCAAGGGTCTGGAAATCCGTATCCGCGCCCTGCTGGGCGGCCGGATTGCCGAGGAGCTGACCTTCGAGTCGGTGACCACCGGCGCCAGCAACGATCTTGACCGGGTGACGGCCATTGCCCGCAAGATGGTCTGTGAATGGGGCATGAGCGACAAGATCGGGCCCCTGACCTTCGGCGAGAAAGAGGGCGGCGAGGTCTTTCTCGGCCGCGATATGGGGCACGTCAAGAATTACAGCGAATCGATGGCCGTCGAGATCGATAACGAAATTCGCCGCATCGTCAAGGAAAACTACCAGATCACCACGCAGCTGCTGAAAGAACACCAGGACCAGCTGAACACCCTGGCGGAAGCGTTGCTGGAACGCGAAACCCTTGATGCCTCGGAAATCAAGCGGCTGGTTTTTCCGGAACGGTACGCAGCGCCGGTTGCCGATGAGCAGCCTGCCGAGACGGAGGGTGCCGGCGAGTGACCCGGGGGGGCGCTGCCTGGCTGGCGGGGCGGGATTGCCGGCTCGATCTGTCACGACCGCGGCTCATGGGGATACTCAACGTTACCCCGGACTCCTTTTCCGACGGGGGGGACTACCTCGCCGCCGAGCGGGCGCTACGGCAGGGTCTGCGGTTGCTCGCCGACGGGGCGGACCTGATCGATATCGGCGGCGAGAGCAGCCGGCCCGGCGCCGCACCCGTTTCGCAGCAGGAGGAACTCGACCGGGTCGTGCCGGTCATCGAGCGCTTGCGCAACGAGACCGATCTGCCGTTGTCCGTCGATACCACCAAGAGCGCGGTTGCCCGTGCCGCCCTTCTGGCCGGGGCCAATTATATCAACGATATCAGCGGTCTGCGATTTGATGCCGAGATGGCCGCGGTTGCCGCGGAGAGCGGGGCCGGACTGTTTCTGATGCACACCCGCGGCACGCCGCGCCACATGCAGAAGCAGACCGCTTATGCCGATCTGCTGGCCGAAGTGACCGCCTATCTGCGGCAGGGTATCGATCTGGCCCTGGCGGCCGGGGTCTCGCCCCGCGCCCTGGCAGTCGATCCGGGCATCGGCTTCGGCAAGAGCGTCGCGGGGAATCTGACGCTCCTGCGGCATCTTGAGCGGCTGCACGAGCTCGGTTACCCGGTACTGCTCGGAACGTCGCGCAAAAGTTTTATCGGCCGGATTCTGGATCAGGACGACCCGCGCCGGCGTCTGGCCGGAACGCTGGCAACGCTGGCGCTGGCGGTCGACAAGGGGGTGCAAATTTTTCGGGTTCATGACGTGCGCGCCGCCCGGGAGACTCTGCTCGTCGCCTGGGCGATTCGTGAAGGGCGACTGCCCTGATGTCTTTGGGTCCGGCCTCGGTTCCTCTCTCTTTTGCTTCAGTTTTTTGCTGCCCTGAATGCCCGAACGGCAACGGAGCCGGTGATGCTTGATGTCCTGACCAATATCCGCGTGCTCGACCTGCTCGACATCGGCATCGTCGCCTTTATCATCTACCGCATCATTCTGCTCATCAAGGGCACCAGGGCGGTGCAGATGCTGCTCGGTCTGGCCATCATTCTGATGGTTTACGTGGCCTCCAGGGTCGGCGATCTGCATACCCTCAACTGGTTTCTCAGCAATTTCCTTTCATCAATCATCCTGGTCATTGTGGTTATTTTTCAGCATGATATCCGTCGCGCCCTGATGCATGTCGGGCGCAATCCGTTTTTTGCCGGACTGACCTATCTGGAAGAGACCGAGGTTATCGAAGAACTGGTAAAGGCGTCGGTCGCCATGGCCAATCGCCGGATCGGCGCCTTGCTGGTCATCGAGCGGGAAACCGGCCTCAAGGACATCCTGAACGTCGGCACCCCGATCGATGCCAAGGTCACCAGCGAAATCATCACCTCCATCTTCCTGCCCGGCTCACCGATTCACGACGGAGCCCTGATTATCCAGCAGGGTCGCCTCAAGCAGGCGGGCTGTCTGCTGCCCCTGAGCGAGAGCCCGGATATCAGCAGGAGCCTGGGAACCCGCCATCGCGCCGCGATCGGTCTGACGGAACTGGTCGATGCCGTGGTCATCGTCGTTTCGGAAGAAACCGGCAAGATTTCGGTGGTCATCAACGGCGGGATCACGCGTGACCTCGACGCAACCGGTCTGAAAAAGGTTCTGAAGCGGCTTCTGGAGCCGCGCAAGGCCGCGAAGAAGAAGGGGTAGGCTGTGATGCTCAGGCTCGTGACTGAAAACTGGATGCTGAAGCTGACCTCGCTGGTCTTTGCGATGATCCTCTGGATGTTTATCATGGGCGAGCGGCGCCTGGAGGTCGGCTATGCGATTCCGCTGCATCTGCAGAACGTGCCCAAGGCGCTGCTGGTGGCCAACGAAGTACCGAGCCAGGTGGATGTCCGGATCAGCGGTCCGCGCACGCTGCTGCTCAAGGTCAATCCCAACGACATGAGTATTGTCGTCGATCTGACCGATCTGCAGCCCGGATTGACGACCTTCAAACGACTTGAGGAGCGTCTCAATCTGCCCAGCGGTCTGCGCGTGACCCGCCTGTCGCCATCGTTTATCGATCTCAAGCTGGAACGGATTCGGGAAAAACGGGTGCCGATCAAGGTCGTTTTGACCGGGGAACCGCTGCCGGGTTATCGGGTCGCCGGGCTGAAGGCGATCCCCGAGCAGGCGCTGATCGAAGGCGCCGAGAGTGAATTGAAGCGGGTTTCCGAGGTGACCACCGAGCCGGTCGATCTGGAGGGCGTCAAGGAAAGTTTTTCGCTGCTGGTTCCGCTGCTGCATGAAGGGAACTACACCCGCTTCAAGGATGGAAAAACCACGGAAATTACAGTTGCAATTGAAGCGATCGAGGTTCCGCCGCCGGTCGCGCCGGAAGCGAATAACGAAGGGAAGTCGTAGCAATGGAACATGAAAAGCGTCTGTTCGGAACCGACGGTGTGCGGGGCGTGGCCAATATCCCGCCGATGACCGCCGAAACGGCCATGCAGTTGGGGCGGGCGGCCGCTCATATCTTCAAAAACGGAAACAGGCGGCATCGTCTGGTGATCGGCAAGGATACGCGTCTTTCCGGGTATATGCTGGAAAACGCCCTGGTGGCGGGCATCTGCTCGATGGGGGTGGATGTCCTCCAGGTCGGCCCGCTGCCGACTCCGGGCATCGCCTTTATCACCGCTTCGATGCGGGCCGATGCCGGGGTGGTGATATCCGCTTCCCATAATCCGTATCAGGATAACGGCATCAAGTTCTTCTCCAGGGACGGTTTCAAGCTTCCCGATGAGCTGGAGATGAGACTTGAGAAGCTGGTGGTCTCCACCGAGATCGATGCCCTGCGTCCGATCGCCGCCGAAGTGGGCAAAGCGTTCCGGATCGATGACGCGGTCGGCCGCTACGTGGTTTTTCTCAAGAACACCTTTCCGCGGGACCTTGATCTGCAGGGGCTGAAAATTGTCCTCGACTGCGCCAACGGCGCCGCGTACAAGGTTGCTCCCGCGGTTCTGGAGGAGCTGGGCGCCGAGGTCATCTGCCTGGGAGTCTCGCCGAACGGGATCAATATCAACGCCGGTTGCGGCTCGACCTATCCGGAAGTGATCTCAAAGGCGGTCGTCGAGCACGGCGCCGACCTCGGCATCGCCCTCGACGGCGACGCCGACCGGGTTATCTTTGTCGATGAAGCGGGGCGGGAGGTGGACGGCGACCATATCATGGCGATCTGCGCTTCCGAACTGATCCGCAGCGGGCGGCTCAGCCAAAATACCGTGGTTGCCACCGTGATGAGCAACCTGGGCTTTGAAATCGCCATGAAGCGCCTCGGCGGGCAGCTGGTCAGGACCGCGGTCGGCGATCGCTATGTCGTCGAAGAGATGCGTCGCGGCGGCTACAACCTGGGCGGCGAGCAGTCGGGGCATATGATCTTCCTCGACCATAATACCACCGGCGACGGAGTGCTCTCGGCCCTGCAGGTTCTGGCGATCGTCCAGCGCAGCGGCAGATCGCTTTCGGAACTCGCTCAAGTGATGACCTCCCTGCCGCAGGTGCTGGTCAATGTGCGGGTCCGCGAAAAGTGCGATTTGCGCGACATTCCCGCAATCCGCTCAGTCATCGAGGCGGTGGAGACCGAACTCGGCGAGAACGGCCGGGTGTTGATCCGTTATTCGGGGACGGAGCCGCTGCTGCGGGTTATGATCGAAGGTCAGGATCAGGCCGGTATCGAACGGCAGGCCGAGGAGATCGCCGAGCTGGTCAGGCGGCATCTGGGAGCGTAGGAGCATGTTCTTCTTTCCCTTCTGATCCGGTCCGGCAACGCTTTTTTTCGAAGCCGTTTTGATACACTGTAATGACCTGCAAAAAGGAGTCACCTGTTTTGGCGAAACTCGGAGTGAATGTCGATCATATTGCCACGATCCGCGAGGCCCGCGGCATCGATGAGCCGGACCCGGTTGCCGCCGCGATCTTCGCGGAGCTGGCCGGCGCGGACGGCATCACCGTCCATCTGCGCGAAGACCGCAGGCATATTCAGGATCGCGATGTCGAGATCCTGCGCCGGACCATCAAGACCCGGTTGAATCTGGAGATGGCCCTTACCGATGAAATGATTTCGATTGCGCTCAGGCTGCTGCCCGATTCCGTCACGCTGGTCCCGGAAGGCCGTCATGAACTGACGACCGAAGGCGGCCTGGACGTCACTCTGCTGCGGGCAACCCTCAAACAGAAAATTGCCCTGCTGCAGCAGGCCGGGATTGTCGTCAGCCTGTTTGTCGAGCCCGATCTGGAGCAGATCAAGGCCTGTCACCGGGTCGGCGCCGACTACATTGAAATTCATACCGGAACCTACTGTGAAATGCGCACGTTAGCGGACCGGCAGGAGCAATTGCAGCGGATCCGGATGGCCATCAACGCCGCCCGCAAGCTGGGCATCGGCGTCAATGCCGGGCATGGGCTGAATTACCGGAATATCGGACCGGTCGTTGCCCTGGGCGGGATCGAGGAATTCAATATCGGGCACAGCATCGTTGCCCGGGCGGCTCTGGTCGGCATGGAGCGGGCGGTTCGCGAGATGCGGGCCCTGCTCGCCGGGGGCTGATGATGGCGGTGCTCGGAATCGGGGTCGACCTGACCCGCATCGAACGTTTTCAGCGCTTTCTCGACCGGCAGCGCCATGCGCTTATCGAGCGGCTCTTTACCGCGCAAGAGCGGGACTATGCGTTGAACAAGCGTCATCCCGCACCCCATCTTGCCGCGCGTTTCGCGGCGAAAGAAGCTTTTCTCAAGGCCCTGGGGACCGGGTTGCGGCTGGGGATCAGTTGGCAGGAGATCGCGGTCGTGAACGATCAGCTCGGCTGCCCCTCGCTGCAACTTTCCGGGCGGGCCGCCGAACTTCTGGAGCAACGCGGGGGCAGGCGGACCCATCTTTCGTACAGCCATGACGGGCTCTACGCCGTCGCAACGGTGGTTCTGGAGGACTGATGAAGCTGATCAGCGCCGAGCAGATGCAACAGGCCGATCGGCAGGCCATTGAACAGCTCGGGCTGCCCGGCGTGGTTTTGATGGAGAATGCCGGACGCGCGGCCAGCGAGCAACTCTGCCGCGCGTTTCCCGAACTGTTTCCCGGCCCGGTCCTGATCCTGGCGGGCAAGGGGAATAACGGCGGCGACGGTTACGTCATGGCGCGGGTTCTGCTCGAACGGGGCTGGCGGGTGCGGACCCTGATCCTGGCGGAGGCCGGAGCGATCGCCGGCGATGCCGCTCAGATGCTCAGGGTTCTGCAACGCTTGTCGGCCGACATCTGCTTTATCGACAGCAGCGCTTCGCTGCAGCGTCACTTTTCCGAGGCGCGGCCGGTATTGCTGGTCGATGCCCTGCTCGGTACCGGCTTGACGGCGCCGGTTCGCGGTCTGTATGCCGAAGCGATTGAAACGATCAATGGCAGCGGCCTGCCGGTGGTGGCGGTCGATATCCCCTCCGGGGTCGACGGCTCCAGCGGCCGGGTGCTCGGTACGGCCGTGAATGCCGATCTGACGGTCTGTTTCGATCATGGCAAAATCGGTCACGGCGCCTGGCCCGGCGCGGCCCGGGTCGGGCGGCTGGCGGTCGTCGATATCGGCATCCCGTCGCGCTGTCATGTCTCGGAGCTGCCCGAATGCCGGCTGCTTGATGGCGCGGAAGCGGCCGGGCTGCTGCCGCCGCGACCGAGCGGCGGACACAAGGGGGCTTTCGGCCATCTGCTGGTGGTCGCCGGTTCCAGCGGCAAGACCGGCGCCGCCGCCCTGGCCGGTGAAGCCGGGGTGCGCAGCGGCTGCGGGTTGGTCACGGTGGCCTGCCCGGCTTCGATCCATGATATCCTGGAGATGAAGCTGACCGAGGCGATGACCGCGCCACTGCCGGAAGCGGGGGGAGGATTATCCGAATCCTGCTGGGCCGAGCTGCATTCGCTGCTGGTCGGGCGGCAGGCCTTGGCGATCGGGCCCGGTCTCGGACAGGGGGACGAACTGGGGCGTCTGATTCGCCGTCTGCTGGTGGAGTGCGCGTTGCCGGTGGTCGCCGATGCCGATGCGCTCAATGCGCTGGAGGGGCATGCGGAAACCCTTTTCGAGCGGGAAGGCGGTGCGACGGTCCTGACGCCTCATCCGGGGGAGATGGCCAGGCTGACCGGCCTCAGCATTGCGGAAATCGAATCCGACCGTTTTCGCGTGGCGCGCGAGTTTGCCGGAGAGTTCGGAGTCGTCCTGGTCCTCAAGGGGGTCCGAACCCTGATCGCCGCGCCGGACGGTCGGGTCAGTATCAACAGCAGCGGCAATGTCGGTCTGGCCAGCGGCGGCAGCGGCGATGTGCTCACCGGGCTGATCGGAGGTCTGCTGGCGCAGGGGATGGCGGCCTACGATGCCGCCGGACTGGGCTGTTTTCTGCACGGGATGGCCGCCGACCGGTTGGCCGCGGTTCAGGGTTGTGCCGGTTTGAAAGCCGGCGATCTGCCGGCTGCAATACCGGTGGTCCGCAAGCTATTGAGTCAGGGAGATTACGATGCATAAAGCCAGAGAAATCATGACCAGAGAGATTGTCAGCGTGACCTTGGATACCAGCATCAAGGACCTGGCCCACAAGTTTGTGGAAACCGGGGTCAGTACCATGCCGGTTGTCGATGAAAACGGCGACCTCAAGGGGGTCGTCAGTGAAACCGATCTGGTGGAGCAGCAGAAACCTTTGCATATCCCGACCGTGATGGCGCTGTTCGACGGCGTGTTCTATCTCGACAGCGAAAAACGGTTTCGCAAGGAAGTCGATCGGGTCACCGCGCAGACCGTTGCTGAAATCTGCAACCATGAGCCGGTGACCTGCTCTCCCGATGCGTCCGTGCGTGAAATTGCCGGTCTGATGACCACCCATAAGGCGCACCTGATTCCGGTCATGGAACACGGAAAAATGGTCGGTGTCGTGGCGCGCCTCGATCTGATCCGGGCCATGGAATAAACGATGTTCGACTGGTTTACGACCACCGGCTCGGAGCAGGAAACTCTCAAGCTGGGGAAGCAGATCGGGCGGCTGATCGAACAACCGACGCTGATCCTGCTGCAGGGCGACCTCGGGGCCGGGAAGACGGTTCTGGCGCGCGGTATCGCCCGCGGCCTGGGGGTTTCGGAGCAGACACCGATCACCAGTCCGACCTTTACCCTGATGAATCACTATCCCGCCCGATTGGATCTTTATCATTTTGATCTTTATCGGCTTTCCGATCCGGACGAGTTGATCGAACTTGGTTTCGACGAGTTTGCCCATGGTTCGGGGGTTTCCCTGGTGGAGTGGCCGGAGCGACTTGAGGATCGAGGTTTTGAGCGGCTGCGGGTGGAATTGCGCCGTGAGGACGAGCTGCGGCGGCAGCTCCGCTTTGATGCGCGCGGCAGAGCCTGCCGGGAATTTCTGCAGCGGCTGGCCGGCCGTGTCGTCTGACGCGCAACCGGCTTTACGCCGCGCTCCGCGCGCGTCAGCGATAAACCTTTTGACCCGTTTGGAAATTCCTGTTATTAAAGGCCTTTCCCGGTGTTTTCGCATAAAGTCGGCGGGTTGATGCGGCATCGCGGTTCGGGGCGGCTTTGCCCGGATAATTGATTTCAGACTGAAACCGAGGAGGAAGAGAACTCTATGTCCCTGGTTGTACAGAAGTATGGCGGCACGTCCGTCGGAACCATTGAGCGGATTCGCAATGTGGCGAACCGCGTGGCCAGAACCTATGATGACGGCAATGACGTGGTCGTGGTCGTTTCGGCCATGTCGGGCGAGACCAACCGGCTGGTGGCCCTGGCCAACGACATGTGCGAGTTCCCCAGCGATCGCGAATATGATGTGCTGGTCTCCACCGGCGAGCAGGTGACGATTTCACTGTTGTCCATGTGTCTGCAATCGATGGGCTACAACGCCAAGAGCTATCTCGGCTCGCAAATTCCCATCGTCACCGATAGCGCCCATGCCAAGGCGCGGATCGTCAGCATCGACGATAAAAAGATTCGCGAAGACCTGAAAAATGGAACGATTATCATCGTGGCCGGATTTCAGGGAATCGCCGCTGACGGCAGTGTCACCACCCTCGGTCGGGGCGGTTCCGACACCTCGGCGGTGGCCGTCGCGGCAGCGCTGAAAGCCGATGTCTGCGAGATTTATACCGATGTCGACGGCATTTACACCACCGACCCGCGGATGGTTTCCAAGGCCCGTAAAATCGAAAAAATATCCTACGAAGAAATGCTGGAAATGGCGTCGCTCGGCGCCAAGGTCCTGCAGATTCGCAGTGTTGAATTCGCCAAGAAATACCACGTGGTGATCCACGTTCGGTCCAGTTTCGACGACAAGCCGGGTACTTTGGTCATGAAGGAGGATGATGAGATGGAAACCGTATTGGTTTCGGGCATAGCGTTCAATAAGGATGAGGCAAAAATCAGTATTTTCGGTGTTCCCGATCGTCCCGGGATTGCCGCCCAGATCTTCACCCCGTTGTCTCACGCCAACATCACCGTCGATATGATCATTCAGAATATCTCCAACGACGGCGCGACGGACATGACCTTTACCGTACCCAAGGCCGACTTCAAGAAGGCCCTGAAAATCGTCGAGGAGGTCTCCAGGGAGATCGGCGCCCGCGGCATCAACAGTGACGAGTCGATCGCCAAGATTTCAATAATCGGGGTCGGCATGCGCTCGCACTCGGGCATCGCCAGCAAAATGTTCCAGACCCTGGCCCAGGAAAGGGTCAATATCCAGATGATCTCGACCAGTGAAATCAAGGTGTCCTGCGTCATCGACGAAAAATATACCGAACTTGCCGTACGGGTCCTGCACGAGGCGTTCGGCCTGGATAAGCAGGAGGACAGCGAGGGCTGATCCTCGGCTGCCGGAAGGATGAAATGCAATGAGTCAGATTCGACTGTATGATACAACCTTGCGGGACGGAACCCAGGCCGAGGACATCTCCTTTCTGGTTCAGGACAAGGTCCGGATCGCCCTGCGTCTGGACGAACTCGGCATCGATTACATCGAGGGCGGCTGGCCCGGTTCGAATCCGAAGGACATCGCTTTTTTTCAGGAAATAAAGCATGAGACCCTGTCGCACGCCAAAATCGCGGCATTCGGTTCAACGCGACGGGCCAAACTGACCCCGGAACAGGATGACAACATTCAGACCCTGATCCAGTCCGAAGCGGATGTCGTGACGATTTTCGGCAAAACCTGGGATTTTCACGTCCGCGAGGCGCTGCGGATCGGCCTGGAGGAGAACCTGGAACTGATCCACGATTCACTCGCCTATCTCAAGGCCCGGGTCGGCGAGGTCATCTACGACGCGGAACACTTCTTTGACGGCTACCGCGCCAATCCGGAATACGCCATCAAGACCCTGCAGGCTGCCGCCGAGGCCAAGGTTGACTGTATCGTGTTGTGCGATACCAATGGCGGCAACCTGCCGAGTCATATTGCCGAGATCATCGAGCAGGTGAAACGGCAGATCGCTACGCCGCTCGGTATCCATGCCCACAACGACAGCGATTGCGCGGTGGCCAACTCGCTGGTCGCCGTCGACTGCGGCGCGGTGCAGGTTCAGGGGACCATCAACGGCTTTGGCGAACGCTGCGGCAATGCCAATCTCTGCTCGATCATTCCCGCGCTCAAACTCAAGATGCAGCACGAGTGCCTCACCGACAAGGGTCTGTCCACGCTGCGCAGTTTGTCCCGTTATGTCTACGAGCTGGCCAATCTGGTGCCGAACAAGCATCAGCCCTACGTCGGCAATTCAGCCTTCGCCCACAAGGGGGGGGTCCATGTTTCCGCAATCCAGCGCCATCCGGAAACCTACGAGCATATCCGGCCCGAGCTGGTCGGCAACACGACGCGCGTGCTGGTTTCCGACCTGTCGGGGCGCTCGAACATCCTGGTCAAGGCGGAGGAATGCGGGATCAAGATCGACAGCAAGGACCCGGTGACCCTGGAAATTCTGGAAGAGATCAAGGAGCTGGAGAATCAGGGCTATCAGTTTGAAGGGGCCGATGCGTCCTTTGAGCTGCTGATGCGCAAGGCGATGGGGGGCATCAAGCCTTTCTTCGCGGTGGTTGCGTTTCGGGTTATCGATACCCTGCGTTTCGGTGACCAGGTTCCGGTTTCCGAGGCAACGGTTAAAGTCAAGGTCGGCGGCAGGATCGAACATGTCGCCGCCGACGGCCATGGTCCGGTCGATGCCCTGGACAAGGCATTGCGCAAGGCCCTCGCCAGTTTTTATCCGCAGATCAGCGAAATGCGGCTGTTCGACTACAAGGTGCGGGTGTTGCCCGCGGGGAAGGGCACCGAATCGGTGACGCGGGTTCTGGTTGAATCCGGAGACCTGGACGGCCGCTGGGGAACGGTCGGTGTCAGTGAAAATATCATCGACGCCTCCTATCGGGCTCTGGTCGATGCGTTCCAATATAAACTGTTCAAGGATGAGGGGTCCAAAGGGTAAACAAAATGCAGCACCGGCACGGTTTGTCTTTGCTGGTTTTGTTGTGTCTCGCATTGCTCGGAGTCGATATCGGTCGGCACGTTCTGGTGAATCAGAATGTGCCGGCCTTTTTTGTGGAAAACAGACCGGCGGTTCAGATCGCCCTGGAGGGGGACTGGGAGGGGGCGGGCGTCTATCAAATTTCTGACGGTTTTGCGCTGCGCGACGTCATAAAAATGACGGGCCTTGAAATTGCCCGCTCCGTTCAGGCTGAACTGCCGGAAGCTGAACCGGTCCTGACAGGGGAACGCTATGTATTACAGATAGTTGACGGAGAAATTACCGGCTGTTCGCAAGCCTGGATGACGGCGCAACAGAGGATTGCTCTCGGCATTCCCCTGCATCCGGATCGGATGACGCAGGACGATTGGAGATCTCTGCCGGGTATCGGCGAGCGCCTGGCGGCGGTCATTGAAGAGGATCGTCAAAATAATGGCGACTATTTGACGCTGGAGTCGCTGCGGAGGGTCAAGGGGGTCGGTCAGGGCAAGCTGGGACGCTGGGAAGGTTTTTTTTTGAGCCCTTAACTGATTGAAAAACAGACGAAAATATATTGTTACGAAAAAGGTTATAAATAGTATGTAGCAGCCGCACCTTTTTGGCACGCCTCATGTATTGTTCTATCTCTGTAATGAACAACGTATCTTTCCCTTTTGTTCTGGCATGGTCCGATGGAGGTAGACATGAAGTGTCCCAAGTGTAAAGGCCGTATGTATTCAGAGAAATATTATGTTTTCGTGCGTACTTTTGATGCCTGGAAGTGTTCTTCATGCGGGGAAGTCCTGGATCCGACGATTTTGGCAAATCGGGCGAGAAGCAATGGCGGACTGATCGGTTGATTCATCAAAACTGCACGCGATAGCCAATTCAAGAAGGCCGGGTTTTCCCGGCCTTTTTTTTTCAGCACGATTCCTTTCTGCAGGCATTTTTTACAATCGGATTGCTGGAAAAAAATTGCATGGCCGGGCGTGAAGGTTTATAGTCTGCTCTTCATGTCGATTGTCGACATTTGCCTGGCGGGTCTGCCTCTGCCTTGTCCGGATGCGGGCAAGAGCTGGTCCGCTTCATCAACCCGCATGCACAAGGAGCCCGAAGAGAATGGCCAGCGCCCGTCACGAGGTCCATCTTAATTTGAATGTCAGGGGAGTCCCGGTATCGGCGACTCTCGGAATCAACGAGCAGAGCAATCTGCTGCTGAGTCAGGGACGGCAGGTGTACAAGCTGGGCCTCGGGCAGTCCCCCTTTCCGGTCCCGCTGCCCATCGTCAAGGAACTTCAGGCCAACGCGCATCAGAAGGATTACCTGCCGGTCAAGGGGCTGCCG